>MIAN01000001.1 GCA_001829125.1 Spirochaetes bacterium GWB1_27_13
ACCTTGTCTGATTGATAAACTTCTTCTTTTCCATTAAGTTTATATTTTATTTTTATTTTATATGACTTAAATTGTTTTAAACCATAAATAGCACCCATAAAATAACTAAAAGACCCGTATTGCCTTCCATACCTTTCTGCATAATAGGCAAGGTTTGAAACATAACCCATTCCAACGATGTTTATACAATACCTCTTAGTTCCTGCAGTTACATCTTCCACAAGCATTATATCAGAATATTTTGGAGATGATATAGATTTAAAGTTTCTAATAGCATCGTTTATGTTTCGTACATTAAACTCTTTTAAAAAAGAATCGCCACTTCCAGATGGAAGAGGAAACAATGGTATTCGTTCGTTTTTTGGGATTTCCATTAAGGCATTAATCATTGATGATATAGTGCCATCACCGCCAACACTAATTATTAAATCATTAGATTTTGTAAAATGTATTTCTTTTATTATTTTTACCAATTCAGATTTTAAATTACATTTTAATAACTCTACATTAGCAAATAATTCTTTATTTAATTTTTCAATATATTTAATCAAAAGGCTTTTAGACTTGCCTTCTCCTGCATAAGGATTGTATATTAGTATGGGTTTTTTATAAACCATATTCCCCTCATTTATTCTTCTTATATACATACATTTTAAAACAATATTTATAAATATACAAGATAAATTTAATTATTTTAAATATAAAATGCCATATTGGATAAATTGAATAATTTTAAATCTATTTAATGCTTTATAGGTTAAAAACTAATTTTCTACATAAACTATTAAAAAAAGACCTGTTAGGTTTTTAAACCCCACAGGTCTTTATTCGTATAACAAATCTATAAAAATTTTATTTTCTTAATTCTCTAACACATTTTGCGAGAATGTCGTATAAGTCTTCGAGTTGTTCAAATTCAACACTTGAGAATGCAACTCTTAAGTCATCGCCGAGTACAATTGTTCCAACCCCATATTGTTTTAGTGCGTAAACTCTTAATTCTTCAGCAACAACGCCTTTTAATTTTAGACACATAAAATAACCAGAGTTGAAAGGATACACTTCCCAACAATCTTCGTATTTTTTATCATAAACAATTTCTTTAACTTTCACTGCTCTTTTTTCTAAGATAGCATATTTTTTCTTTTTTTCTTCTGTGTACTCAGAGTTACCTAATATATTTGCAAAAATTGACTGTGCTGGTTGTGAACAGTTAGAAATTGATGATCTAATACAAGCACCTGCTTTTTGTTCTAAAATTTTATACGCATCAGCACTTTGATTAGCATCTGCAAAAGTTATAAAACCAACTCTAAGTCCCCAAGAATAATCTTCTTTAGAAACACCATCTATTTTTACTGCTGCGATATTTTTGTGAATACCAGCAAATCTTGAAAAAATAGAGCCTTCTAGTAAATCTTTTTCGTAAAGTAAACCATAATAAGCATCATCACAAACAACAAGAATTTTTTTACCAGCATCTGCATATTTTGTTACAATGCTAACGATTTCATCTACTTCTTTTTTGGTTGGAGTGTAGCCTGTTGGGTTATTTGGAAAATTAAAAAGGAGAATAATTTTTTCTTTTTTTGAATTTTTCAACACAGTATCTAAAGCTTTTGTGTCAAAACCAGTTAAATTTTCGTTAAAAAGCGAATAATTTACAACTTTTCCACCGTATCTAACTTCAAACATAAGATTGTAGTTTTCCCATAATTTATCAGGGATAATTAACTCATCACCAGGGTTTACGAATAAATCCCCAACAATCATTATACCATGGGTTAAACCACTTGTTACAACAGGAGTACTAATTTGAGCATCACCTTTTAGAAGTTTGTTTTCTTCAACAATTTTTTTCTTCCATTTGGTTCTCAAATCTTGATTACCAAGGTTTGGTGCATAGTCAAAAATTTCACCTGTTTTGAGGTTGTTAAAGAAACCTTTGAGAGAAGAAATATTCATAGGTTCAGTACCCTCTTTTGCAATACCTATGGTTGCATTATATTTCTTCGCTAATTGTTTTGCTTCAGCAGCTTGAACGATAATTCCTTTTGGCATATAGATTTCTTTACCAAAATCGCTAAGCATATAGCTGAAAAGCGGGCTCTGTTTTGCAAGTGAGTCATTCATTTCTTTAGCAATTTCATTCATACATTCTCCTATAAAAATTAGATTTTTTATCTAAGACTTTTTAATTAAAATTTTCTCTATAATTTAATATAGTACCAGTAAATATACTGTGATAGTCTCCACTTCCATAATATTTTGCCAAATAAACATCATTTAAATTTTCTGGAATTATGTTGTTTGTGTGAACTAACTTACATTCAAGGCTAATTTCTGCTTCTTTTATTGAAGAAACTCCAATTTCCTTTGAATTAATTTTTGTTAATTTTGTTTCTGCAAATTTATCACAGTAAGCACCAGAATTTGTTCCACAAAAGGCAATTTGTTCGCTAAACTGAAGAGGTAAAATATTTACTGTAAATTCTGGATATTTTTGTAGAAGTTTATGAGAATGTCTTGAGGGTCTAACAAGAATACTCACCGACGGTTCTTGCCAAAGAAAACCAAATTGCATCCAACCGATTGTAATTATGTTCTCTTTATCTTTCCTGTTTCCAGTAACAACAAGTACCCCAGGTGTTGGGAGTTTGCTCATTATTTTGTTAAAATTAAGCCAAATCTTATTAATTTCTTGCCTTTCCATATTGTAAAATCCATTTTCGTAGGAATATATAACAATATTTTCTTTCTGTAAATCTTTTTTTGAAAAAACTTTATTATTTGAGAAAAGATATGAATATTAGAAAAAAATGGATTTTGGGCATATATTCTGACAAATTCTTATTTTTAATCTTAGTGGAAAATTTAACACTAAGTTTACGAAAAAAAACAAAAAACTTTTCCAATTA
The DNA here is from genome assembly GCA_001829125.1 of Spirochaetes bacterium GWB1_27_13. GTDB lineage: Bacteria > Spirochaetota > GWE2-31-10 > GWE2-31-10 > MWDO01 > GWC1-27-15. Next base: position 2,919 of record MIAN01000001.1, read on the forward strand.
AACTTCGTGTCAAAATATCCACTTATCAAAATCGAGCAATTTCTCAGATTTTACCCATTCATTACTGTAATTAAAATTGATGTTTAAAAGTAGTATCTTTTAAAATACCTTCTTGTTCTTCATCAAGTATATTAGATAGATTAGTATCTTTTGATATTTCCATTTCTTCTGGTATTCCAAGATAAATTACACCAAATATAAACCCAGTCTCATCAATTATAGGTTTATAAACTGCAACATACCACCTATTAACAACAAATGCACGACCAAAATACTCTTTTCTATCCATTACTGTTTTATAAATATTATTCTCTGAAGGTATTATTGTACCTATCGCTCTTGAATTATCAAAATTTCTTACTGTTGTAGCAACTCTTATAAGACAATCTTCTGCCACCTGAAATATCGTTACAGATGTATTTGTTCGTTTTGATATAGAATCAACAATTTCTGTACTTCCTGTAACAATAGTTTTACCAACTTGTAGTTCCGAAACTTTATAATTACCAATTGGCACATTTTCTCCTGTTGGTAAAAAACTTGCTCCATATTCTTGTAAAATCTTACCTGCTTCAATAAGTTTAGATTTTAGGATTTCTTCAATATGTTGTTGATTTTCTTTAATTTTGTCAGAACGAACATCAAATTGTCCAACAAATTTCTGTAATTCTAATGTTTGTGCAACAAAATCGTTCATTGTACCAGACACTTTTTCACTTTCAGAAAGATTTGCTTGAGCGATAAATGAGATATGATTTATTGCCTGTAAAATCTCTTTAGAACTAAGTTTTACTTTATGAACCTCGTCACTTATAGTCTTAACAAGCCCTGTGATAAGTTCGTTAGAAAAAGAAATTTCTTTTAATATATTTGTAGTAGTTTTTGAATACTTTACACCTTCTTGAATAATCTTATTGTTATTTGTAATCAGTTCATGAATTCTATTTGCAGCCCCTGTTGATTTTTCTGCAAGTTTTCTAATTTCACCAGCGACTATATTAAACCCTTTACCCGCTTCACCTGCCCTTGCTGATTCAATAGAAGCATTTAAAGAAAGTAAATTTGTCTGTTCTGCGATTTCGTTAATCATTTCAATAATATTTGTTATTTCTTGAGAGCTTGACTCTATTTTTGCCATTTCTCCTTCGAGTTTTTGCATTGAGTCCATCCCTTGTTGTGCTTTTCTTAACGCTTGATCTGTATATGAGTTAGCTTTTCCAGACTCATTTGATATTGTTTCTACCATTGAGTTCATGCTCTCAAAATTTCCAAGTGTTTCTTCTACTGTAACAGCCTGTGTATTAGCAGAATCTCTTACCGCATTAGCAGATTTAAATAAATTTCTCAAGTTTTTTGTTAGAATAATAATAGCAATATAAATTTTTTGATTTAAATTTTTAAGTGTGTCTACCATTCCAGAAAAAGATTTAATAAGTTCACCAAGTTCATCTTTTCTATCAAACTCAAATTTTACAGTTAAATCACCTTTTCCTATTGTCTCTGATTTTTCGATTAACTTTTTTAGAGGATCGATCAATAACCTTGTTACTATCCCAGCAGAAACAATCCACCCAATTACGATAAAAATAATAGCAATTATAAAAAATGTTGCAATAATTTGCAATCTTTGTATAAAAACATCTTTTTTAAACTCATCCACTGTTTTTTGAATATCATCAATGTAAAGTCCTGTACCAACCATCCACTCCCATGAATCAAATCCAGTTGCATAACCAATTTTATCAACTTCTTTACTTATCTCTGGTTTATTCCAAACAAAATTTACAAAACCACCTCTATTTTGAGCAGCTTTTATTAACTCTTGTATTACCATAACACCATTTTTATCTTTCATTTCCCAAAGATTTTCTCCTTCGAGTTGGGGTTGAATAGGATGAGCGATATTTTTACCTTCATAATCATAAACATAAAAATAGCCATTCACACCATCAAATCTAAAGGTCTTAATAAGTTTTAAAGCATCTTCTTTGTATTTGGCTTCTTCAATCTGTATATCAGTATTAGATTTTCCTTGTTCCAAAAGTTCTTTTTCTTCTTGCTTAAAATCATTATAAATTTTTGTTATGCTATTAATTGCAATATTAGTCGTGTCTTGAAGAAGTTTTTTTCTGTTATTAAGTTCCGTAGCCTCGATATGCTTTAATTCATCAAAAGATATTTTTTCAAAATTGATCAACTGAAAAATAGCCAAAACTATTTGAGATGTAGCAAATATTATAGTAAAAAATTTTATCAAAGAAAATTTAACTGATTCTGTATTTATTTTTAATTTCTTTTCTTCTTTTTGAACGACTTGAGTCTTCTCTTTTTCAATTTTTTTTTCTTCATTAGATTTTTTATTAAGTATCTTCTTTTCTTTTTTTGCTTTCTTATCGAGCATCTTTTTCTCTGCGTCTTTTTTCTTCTTTTCTATGCTTTGCTTTTTTTTATCTTCTTTTTCTTGAATTTTCTTTTTTTTGTTTTCTGCGTCTATTATTTTTTTATCTTTTTGCTCTTGTGGCATTTAATTATCCTGTTTCTTAAAAATGGAATCATTATAATATCGGAAATAAGAAACAAGTTTTTAATAAGACTAAATAAAATTTGTGAATTTATTTAAAAAAGGAACAGTTTTTAGCAATTCAAACTCTTTTATAAAATTTTTTGTCGTTAAATTTTCATTAATTAATTTTTCAACTTCATTTTTTGAGTAAAATTTAACCTCGTCAATTTCATTTGGTGGGAAAGTAACTTTTTCATCTGTGATATAAGCAAAAGAAAAGACTAATTCTTTTTCTATTTCAGACTCAAAAATATATTTGCCGAGTGGAATTATTCTTTCTTGATTTATATTTATCCCAGATTCTTCTAATGCCTCTCTTTTTAAAGCATCTACTAAATTTTCTCCAGATGAAATATGTCCACCAACAGATGTATCCCATTTACCTGGTTGAATATCTTTTGACATCGCTCTTTTTTGTAACAAAAGTCTATCTTGTGAATTAAAAATATGAATATGTACAACAGGATGTAAAAGTTTACTCCCATTATGACATATCGGGCGAGGTGCTTTACCTATGACCTTTCCTTCTTCTGTTACTATATCAAACCACTCATCTTCTTTATACTTTTTTAAAATATACTGTTTGTACACTATCCTATAAATAAATATTCCCAAGATAACAATACCAAACATTATATAAAGTAAAATACCACTTATAAAAGCCCAGATTTCTTTTGAAAAATAGAGACTTGATATTACAATTAGAGCAATATGAATTATTATCAGCGGAATTAAGAAAATTAAGTTTTTTTGTATAAACTTAATTTTATCATCTTCAAGTTTTATTTCTTTAAAATATCGAGAAAGATAACCTGTAATAAATTTTTTTGAAAAACATAACGGTATTAAAAATATTACAAGAACTAATTCGATAATGGCTGGTTTTAATTTAAAAAATACTGGGTCTTTAAATAAAATCGAAACCAAACCCATTAAACTAATTAAAATTAAATCAACGAATATAAACCAATCTATCTTTTTGAATTTTACAAAAAAAACTATAAATTCTAATAAACTTACTCCAATTGCAAGTAAAATAGAAACTATACTATCTTTAAATACAAAATCAGCGATTATAAAGACAAATATAGGTAATGTCGAAATAATAATATTTT
>MIAN01000002.1:0-5216 GCA_001829125.1 Spirochaetes bacterium GWB1_27_13
CCAACTCCCATCAAAATTACCAGTACCTACATACTTTGTAAAAGAACGAAGTGCAAGAATAAGGCTACCCAAAGCACCTGCAATTAAAACAATTATCATATAAAGTTTTTCGATAGAAATATTTTCTATAAATAATATTCTTTTTGTGTAAAAATTATTATTAAAGATTTCTACCAATCTTTCCATTTCTTGTTTTGAAATTTGATTAATATCAATACTAACGTCTTCTTTATAAATTTTATTTAGAAATATTTTGTCTTTTTCTGAAACAAGAGATTTAAAAACCCTATCATATTGTTCTTGGGATAGTATTTTAGGAAAGCTATTTATATTAAAACTTTGATGAGGCCACAAAATTATCAATAAACTGATTAGAATAACAGAAAGTATTGCACTATAACAACCAACAAGAAATACTTTAAACTTATTTTTTTTAGAAGTTTTTACATCTATTTTATCTGAATTTTCTTCCATAAAAAAGCCTCATCTATTAAATGTATAACACTGATTGGCACAGATTACGCTGGTTTTTATTCTTATCAGTATTATGTGAAAATCGACGTAAATCTGTGTTATTATTTTCTTCGTTCTAATTCTTTTTTTATATAATTAGATAATTCATTTATATCATTTTCTGTTTTAACATTAAGTTCTTCCAAAACTACATCTTCTGCAGTATAAGTTTTTGTATCTGGATTTAATTTTAGAGATACTATATGAGCAAGGTAAATTATTTTAGTAATATCTTTAATTGTATCATCAGGAGATGCCAAAGGATTATCATGGTATTTTATTATATTAACTATTTTTTCGGAAAGATTCCACTTGATAGCCATTTTAGCTCCAATTTTGGCATGATTTACACCTTCCATTAGATTTTCTATTATATTTATTGAAATACCTTTATCTATGCAAATTTTTGTTAATTTATCAATAGTTTTAGAATGTAATCCTCTCAATACTATTTTTCCTATGTCATGCAAAAGTCCGCCAATATAAGCGTAATCTCCCAAATCATTCATTTTATATTTATCACACAAGATAGATGAAATTTGAGCTATTAGAATACTATGATCCCATAAATCTTCAAGTTCTTTACTTGCATATTTTTTTTCTAATGCCATTTTTGCACCAATGGATTGTAGAAGGTGTTTTAATCCAGTAACACCTATTATACTTATAGCTAAATCTATTTTTTCTATTTTATTTAATCTTCGATAGTGAGCCGAATTTGCCATTTTCAAAATCCCCATAGTTAATGAAGGGTCTTTTTTGATTATATTAGCAATATTAGAAAAATCAACATCCTTATCCTGCAACATACTTGTTAACATTGTTATATTTTCTGGAAATTGAGGCAAAGAATCTATTTCTTTAATTAAAGCATCGCTAATTATCTCGGTTTCTTCTTCTGTTACTAAAGATAAAGGCATAGCAATCCTCAAATGAGTCATATTATTTTCAACAGCAACAGCGAAGTTTTTATCATTTATACCAATTTTTCTTAAAATTAAAAGTAATATTACGATACCAAGTCCAGCCCCTTCTGTATCATCTAAAACATTTTGAACAGCTTCATCAACCGATGTAAAAATTTTGGCTCTTGCGATTTTTTGAGATATTTTTTCTTTTTCTTGCTGAACAAGTGGAGTATTATTTGAAACAATTATATTAAAAAATGGCTCTTTTATATGAAAGTAAACTTGAACATATAAATCATATTTTTCTTGTAAATCAAGATAGAAATCAATATTATCAAAAGTTGTACTTTTAAATTGGGTCATTCCTTTATGATAATGGTCAGGGTCAGTTATATCAAGATTCTGTTCAAGAAAAAATACTCTTTTTGTATTTGCTTTTTTTGCATTATTAATTAATTCTCTCAAGCAATATCCTAGGTGATCAGATACTTTATCTTTTCCCAGATATTTGAGTATTTTTTCTAAAATAGAAACATAGAAATCTTCATTTTCTCTTGGTACTTTATGATCTCTGTACATTATAGGTTTACCAAGTTTTATATATTGTTCAATTTCAAAATCTTGCATTTAGCTATCCTAAATTAGATAAATTATAAATTAAAAAAACATTATATATATATTATAATAGAAAAATTGAAAAATTTAAACTATAAATTTAATTTTTTAGTTTTTTTTATAAAAAAAATTGTAATTAATTAGAATTTTTTGTAGATTATATATCATAAGTTTATTAAATTGTCATTAATTACATTCCACATAAATTAAATAAGATGTAATTTTATAAACTACACATAAATACTTGACTGTTAAAAATTTTGAGTATATAATTTTATCTAAGGAGACAAAAAATGCAAAGTTACTCGCCATCAGAAATATATCAATTTGCTGTAAAAATAGAAGAAAACGGAAAAATTGCTTACGAATATTTTGAAAAAAAATTTTCTGATCCAAAGTTAAAAAAAATATTTAATTTCTTAGCAAGTGAAGAAGTTAAACATAAAGAAACTTTTGAAAAAATACTTACAAAAATTGAAGATTATTCTTCTGGATATTATGATGATCAATATTTTTTATATATTAGAGCTTTTGCCGATAATGTTATTTTCACTAAAGAAAAATTTGAAAAAGAGATAGATAAAATAACAGACGCATTATCAGCACTCGATTTTGCCATGAAAAAAGAACTTGATACTATAAATTATTATTATGCTTTAAAAGCTTTTGTTAAAGAAGATAAGCAAAATTTAATTGATGATATTATTAAGCAAGAAAGAAATCATTTTCTAACTCTCAGCAAAATTAAAGAAAACTATGAATAATTAATTTTTAAGGAGAATTTTGTGCAAGAAATAAGTCTTGTTGAAATAAATAAACATTTTGAAAATCCAGATCATCTAATTTCGATTGATAGATTAACAGAATGGATGGGGTTTAGAGAACCAGAAAGTTTTTATAGAATGAATCCAGCCGAAATTGCTAATGAATTAGAAATTGATAAAATGATTTTACTCGATATATTTTTAGCTGGAACTATTGAAGGATACTTTGATTTAAGATGGGATTATCATTGTCCTTGTTGTAATGGAATACCAGGATTTTCAAACCACTTAAAAACTATGCCATCCGATTCATATTGTTCTGCCTGTAGTATGGAATTTAGGAATACTTTAGATAATAATATAGAAGTTACTTTTTCCACTTCATCTAATTTTATAGAAATACCACAATCTTATATTGAAGAACAAACAAAAAAAATGATTGATCTTGTTATGAAAAAGCAATACAAAATGTCAAGTTTTTATATTTCAGGTCTTGATTGTTTTCATAATAATTTTTTTCACTTGCATTTTTCACAAGATGTTTTATCAGTTGAAGAAAGCTTAGAAATAAAATCTGTTTGTATTTTATTTACAGACATTAAAGGTTCTACTGCTTTGTATGATAAATTAGGTGATGTAAAAGCTTACAAACTTGTAAGAGAACATTTTAAAATTTTATTTAATGTAATAGAAAAAAATAATGGAATAATAATTAAAACTATTGGGGATTCTGTTATGGCTTCTTTTCAAAAACCAATTGATTCAATAAGAGCCAGTTTTGAAATGCAAGAAAAAATTAAATCTCTTATTATTCCAGAAACAGAAAATCCATTGGAAGTAAAATTTGGTATTCATCAAGGTAATGTTATAGTTGTAAATTTAAATGATAAACTCGATTATTTTGGGCAAACAGTAAATCTTTCATCAAGAATTCAGGGACTTGGTAAAAATAATGAAATATTCTTCTCTGAACAAATTTTTAATGACTTAAAAGTAAAAGAATTTTTGATAGAAAGAGTTCTTGAACTAAAAAAATATACTGTTAGTTTAAGAGGAATTACAGAAGAAAAAAATGTATTTGCAGTAGAATGAAATATATAATGAGGAAGCTTTTATGCCATATAAATTAGTTTTTTTTGATCTTGATGGTACATTAATTGATTCTCTTCCTGATATTACAGGGGCTGTAAATTATATTCTAAATTATTATGGATATGAAAGTATTGCTAATGAATTAATTAAAAAGTATATTGGCGATGGTGCTAAAAATCTTTTAAGAAAAGCTTTTTCAAACTATATGGAAAATATAGAAGATAAATTTATCGATAATTCTTATAAGATTTTTAATAATTTTTATAGAGATAATTTTTATAAAGAAACAAAAATTTATACTGGCGTTTTTGAAACATTCAATAAACTTACTACTACAAATATATTATTTACTAATAAACCTTTGATTGTTGCAGAAAAAATCTTGGGACTTATTGATTTTAATAAGTATTTTAAAAGGATCATAGGTCCTGAAACATATGATACAAAAAAACCAGACCCGACTCCGATACTTTTGACTTTAAAGCAGCTTTGTATCCCTAAAGAAGAAGCATTGATGATAGGAGACAGTATTTTTGATATAGAATGTGCAAAAAATGCTAATATTAAATCTTGTGCTGTAACTTACGGTTATGCTTCTGGGTATGATGAGATTAAAGATGCTGATTATATAATAAATAATTTTACTGACTTATTAAATATTCTATAACATGAATTAGAAGGAAAAGAAATGTTACCAATTAATTTTGATTTTTTATTTTTACATTTACATAATTATGAAGGAATTTATTTTTTTATTGCTATTTTATCAAGTATAATTTATTTTACATATCTTTGTAAAGAAAATAATATAGATATAGACAAAATGTATGAAGCTACTTTTATAAGTTTACTTGTCGCATTAGTTGCTGGTAGATTATTTTCTTTTTTACTATGGAGTCCACAAGAATTATTTTCAAATCCAATAGTATTTTTTCAACCTTGGAATGGTGGTATAACAGTAGCAGGTGCTGTTCTAGGAGGGCTTGTTACTGGTGTTATCTATGCAAAGGTAAACAAATTAAGTTTTTTTTATCATATACAATATTACATTCCACCAATAGTTTTGGGACAAATTATTGGTAGATTTGGTTGTTTTTTAAATGGTGATGCATCTGGTAAACCAACGGATATTTTTTGGGGTGTTGTTTTTGCACCAGAAAGTTCTGCATATAGTAATAGAACTACTTATTTTACTCCATCTCTTCCACCAGTTGGTACATCACTCCATCCTACTCAACTTTATGAAATTTTTGGCAATTTAATTTTTCTTCTAATTATTCTATTAACAGAAAAAAATCAATGGATTACAAAAAGAAGAGTTATT
>MIAN01000002.1:5226-16179 GCA_001829125.1 Spirochaetes bacterium GWB1_27_13
TCAATGGATTACAAAAAGAAGAGTTATTTGGTATGCTTTGTGGTATAGTACCCTAAGATTTATAATTGAATTTTTTAGAACCGATAATATAGAATGGGCTTTCTTGAGAAGTGGTCAAATTATATGTTTAATTGGTTTTGTAATTGGAATATCTTTACTTATTTGGTCGATTTTTAATGATAGTAAGCTTGATGCAAAAGAAGAAAATATTGCAAGAGCAAAAATTTAACTTTTAACAAATATCGTTAATTTGAGATTGTTTCATTCAAAAAGAGTTAATTTGTTTTATTTTTATTCAATAATAATTTAACAATAGATAAAATACTTTTACATTAAATTTATTCTCAAAAAATAATTTAAACAAAAATTATCTGGTTTATTGCAATTATAATTCATTTAATATATAATTATTTATGTAATCTTCTGGAAACAATTAGAGATACCATGATAAATTTTCACTTTTAAATTTACTATAGAAATCTCTTACAGAGGAGGGCATAAAGGCACAGAAAAAATGTGTTTTGTTGAGTTTTTTTCTTTTCTAGCTCTGTGTTTTCCGTGTTGTCATCGCATTTGTTCATGAGTGCGAGAGGAATTATATTTTTTTAAGAAAACTTGGATAGTACAGGGATATACCCACAAGCTTCCATAAATTTTATGTTTTTTCTGCGGCAAAATAATAGTCTTTGGTATAAATTGGAGGGAATATGAAAGCAAAAATTATTTTTATTATTGCAATTATATTTTTAATTTTTGGATGTAAAGAACAAAAAGTAAAGAAAGAAATAAATTTAATTTATATGGCACAATCTGGTTATCAACCCGATGTTATCAAAAATATGGCAATTGATTTTGAACAAAAAACAGGAACTAAAGTAAACATTAACTTTTTTAAATATGATGAGCTTTATGAAGAAATTGTCAAAAGTGCAACATCGACTACTCCAATCTATGATGTTTTTAGCTTAGATTTAATTTGGACAGCAGAATTTGCAAAAAAAAATTACTGTATAGATTTAACTAAAAATGTTTCTGATTTGTCTTCTGATATAGCACCTGCCATAGTTGATGCATTCGTATATAAAGATAAAATTTGGGCTATGCCTTTTTTGGCTAATTTTCAATTATTTTTCTATAATGAAGAATATATAAAACAGGCAGGTTTCACAAATCCACCCTCAACGCTTGAAGAAATGATAATCCAAATGAAAGCAATGAAAACAAAAGGCATATTGCAATATCCGTTTTCTGACTCGTGGAATCAAAAAGAAGGTCTTGTTTGCGAATATGTTTGGCTTACTGCTGGTTTTGGAGGGGAAACATTCGACCTAAATGGTAAACCTATTTTTAATCGAGGAGCAGGATTAAAATCACTCGAATTTATGGTATCTCTTTTAAAAGACGGGCTTGCAAATCCTATATCATTAAACTCTGATGAGTCTATGGCAAAAGATACTTTTATCTCAGGGCAATCTGCGTTTACATCTAACTGGACTTTTCAATATGCTAAAATGAACGATCCCACTATATCAAAAGTCGCTGGCAAAGCTAAAATGGGACTTTTACCAGTTTCACAAGAAATTATTGAAAAATATAACAATACCGCAAGTGTGAGTGGTTTTCAAGGGCTTGGTATTCTATCAAACTCAGAATACAAAAAAGAAAGTTGGGAGTATATAAAATTTATTACAAGTAAAGATATTCAAAAGGTTCATCTTCAAGAAATGCCAATTTGGACAAGTGTACAAAATGATCCAGCAGTACGAAAAATAGATACTGTAATGGATATAAAGTCAAAACAAATAGCATCGGTTCATCATAGACCAAAAGTAGTAAAATATACAGAAATTTCTGCAATTATGCAAAGATATATTCATCTTGCTTTAGAAGGCTCTATGAAACCAAAAGATGCTTTGGATAAAGCAGTTGAAGAAATTGATACGTTGCAGTGAGTTGTTTGATTGTCGTCCTCTTGTCTTATGAAAAAATTAATATATCAAAAATACATTAATAAAATTAATTATACAAAAAATGCTCTGTCCCATGGGACAGAGTAAGACTTTGTTTTTTACAACTAACAGACCAAGATCATAAGTATTAATTCGTGTTTTATAATTAATTATTATTAAAAAGTCAAAAATAAAATTCTATATAGAATAGAAATAATTGGTATAAATATGGTATAATCGCTTATAGGGAGCAAAGACGCAAAACTTTGTAAGCAAAGCAATGAGATGGAAATAAAAAAATATTTGCTTTAAGACTATTGCGTCTTTGCATATTAAAAAAACCCAGTAAAAATTTACTGGGTTCTCTTTTTTTAAAAATAATCGTTATTATAGTTTAAAAAGCATTTCAGCATAAGTTGGAACTGGCCAATAGTTTTTATCAGTAAGATTTTCTAAAGCATCAATATCTGCTCTTAATTCTTTTAATGAACTACTAGCAACAAGGTCTCTATAAGCTTCTGCTTTTTTAACCATATCATCAATTTCTTGGCATTTTTTAGCATTTTCTTCAAGTTTTGCTAATTTTTTGTTAGCAGAATCTAATAATTCAGCGATTTTCTTTAAGAATTCTTCTTGAACAGAAGCATTAATGCCACAAGCTTTAACTTTTGCTACTGAGTCAGCAAGCATTGTTTCAAATCTAATTATTGCTGGAATATATTGTTTTTTTACCATATCGATAGCACACATTGCTTCAATATTGATTTGTTTTGCATATCTTTCGAGATAAATATCGTATCTTGAATGAGATTCTTCTTCTGTTAATACATTATATTTTGCAAATAATTTAATTGCTTTGTCTGAAACAAATGCTTTTAAAGCATCTACAGTGTTTTTTACATTTGGAAGTCCTCTTTTTTCTGCTTCTTTAACCCAGTCTTGAGAATAACCATTTCCGTTGAAAATTATTCTACCATGTTGTTGAACTATTTCTTTAATAATAGCAGTAGCCTCTGCATTTTTATCTTTTGCATTTTCGAGTCTTGTTGCAATTTCATCTAATGTTTCAGCAACGATTGTATTTAAAACCATATTTGGTCTTGCAATAGATGCAGATGAACCAACCATTCTAAACTCAAATTTATTTCCAGTAAAAGCAAAAGGAGAAGTTCTATTTCTATCACTATTGTCTTTTGGGAATGCTGGTAATGTATCAACGCCAACATTTAAATATGTTTTTTCTGTAGAGGATGCTTTTTCACCTTTAGCAAGTTTTTCTAAGATGTCTGTTAATTGATTTCCCATAAATATAGAAATAATTGCAGGAGGAGCTTCATTAGCACCGAGTCTATGATCATTTCCAGTACTTGCAGCTGATGCTCTCAAAATATCAGCGTGTTTATCAACTGTTTTTATTAATGCTGCCAAAAATATTAAAAATTGTTCATTTTTTTCTGGAGTATTTCCTGGTTCTAAGAGGTTTTGTCCGTCATCTGTTCCAAGTGACCAGTTGTTGTGTTTACCAGAACCATTAATTCCTCCAAATGGTTTTTCATGTAAAAGACAAACTAAATCGTGTCTTAAAGCAACTTTTTCCATTGTTTCCATAACTAATTGGTTGTGGTCTGTTGCAATGTTTGTTGTAGAAAAAATTGGAGCCATTTCAAACTGTGCAGGAGCAACTTCATTATGTTTTGTTTTTGATGAAATACCAAGTTTCCAAAGTTCAATATCTAAATCTTTCATAAAAGCAGAAATTCTATCTTTAATAGCACCAAAATATTGGTCTTCGAGTTCTTGTCCTTTAGGAGCTGGTGCACCAAAAAGAGATCTACCAGAAAGCATTAAGTCAATTCTATCAAGATAAAATTCTTTTTCAATTAAAAAGTATTCTTGTTCTGGACCAACTGTTGCTGTAACTTTTGTAGTTGTTTTGTTGCCTAAAGCTTTTAAAATTCTCAAAGCTTGTTTTGATACTGCGTTCATTGATCTTAAAAGTGGAGTTTTTTTATCCAAAGCCTCACCATTGTATGAGTAGAATGCTGTTGGAATACAAAGTGTTGTATTTCCTGCTGCATCTTCTTTTAAGAATGCTGGCGATGTACAATCCCAAGCTGTGTATCCTCTTGCTTCAAAAGTAGCTCTAAGTCCACCTGATGGGAAAGAAGAAGCGTCTGGTTCACCTTGAATAAGTTGTTTACCAGAAAATTCCATTATAACCATACCATCTTCTGTTGGAGATATAAAAGAATCATGTTTTTCTGCTGTGATACCTGTTAATGGTTGAAACCAATGTGTATAGTGAGTTGCTCCTTTTTCAATAGCCCAATCTTTCATTGCATTTGCAACTACATCTGCAACTTCTGGTTTTAAAGTTGAGTCTTGTAAAATTGTGTTTTTCAATGATTTATAAATTTCTTTTGGTAATCTTTCTTTCATTACCTTATCATTGAATACATTAGAACCAAAAATTTCTGTTACTTCCATCTCATTCTCCTTAAATAAATATTCTTAATTTAACATCCTAAGAATGTAATAAACATAGGAGTAAATTTTATATTTTTATTGATTGTTACAATTATAGCAAATATCGTACCAAAATTATATTTTTTTATTTAATATTAGTATTGATATTAATTTGCCATTGATAAAATTCTTTAAACAATAAATCTTAATTTTAAATTGCATCATATTTTGTTTATATATATAGAATTAAACTTGTTTATTAGTAAAAAGATACATAATTTAAAATTATTTTTATTTTAGAAAAAATAAAATTAAAAGTAAAGAAATTTTTGATATATTATTTTTGAAGATGTCTATTTTTAGAAGAATCTTATTATATTTAACAGTTTAATAATAATTTCTGGGACAAATTTGTAGTAAGTAAAATTATTAGAACAAATTTGTATCTAAAAATTTTAAATATAATGAAATTTAAATAAAATTTTATTAATACTTGAAAAAAAAACAATTTATTATATAATAAATTACAGATTACATTAATTTTGTAGACTAACTAAACTTTGTTTTTATCTAAAAAGCACAATCTGTGTCAATCTGTTTAATTTAATATGTGCTAATCAGAGTTATAGAAAAAAGAAAGAGAAAAAGGGATGAAATTTACAATAATATTAATGTCTGTATTAAGCGTAATGTTTTTATTTATGCACGAATTCGATGCTTGTTATAGAAAAGAATGGAAAATGTTTAAATTTTTAAGGAATTTTAATGAAAATACTCAATATTTAATATTTTTGTATATACATATACCAATAACGCTTTTTTTGTTATATTATTTATGGACAGTGATTAATTTTAACAATATTATTCTATGGATTATAGTAAATGTATTTTTTGTATTACATTTAGTGATACATCTTATTGCAAGAAAATGGAAATCAAATGTTTTTACAGAAATTCATTCTTTCATTTTTATTGTTGGTGCAGCAATCACAAGTTTTATAAATTTATTTTTAGTTAAATATTATTAAATAATTATTCTTTTAGCTCAAAAAGAGAATCTAATGGCAATAAGTTTTTAATTGAAGTGATTTTATATTCATCTTTGTTATTGGCTAATATTATTTTAATATTTGCTCCAAATTCGCTTATAAATTGTCTACATATTCCACAAGGAGGCAAAAATTTATCGTAGTCAAGACCAATGACGCATATTGCCTTAAATTCTTTATGCCCACAAGATATTGCCTTTGAAATAGCAACTCTTTCTGCACAAATCGTACCACCGTAGCTTCTGTTTTCTACATTTGTACCAGTAAAAATTTTGTTATCTTTTGTAAGTAAAGCAGCACCAACTCTAAAATGTGAGTAGGGCGAATAACTATTTAATGCAACATTTTTTGCTTTTTGTATAAGTAATTTTACATTCATAATTTTTCTCCATAACACAGAGTTTCACAGATTAAGACGATTACACAGATTATTACTCATAATATAAACTTTTTCTCATGATTTAAAAGCCATTCTTTACGCCAAACACCTCCTGCGTAACCAACCATAGCGTTATTGCCACCAATTACTCTATGACAAGGGATTATGATAGGAATTTTATTTTTATTATTTGCATTTCCAACCGCACGGCTTGCTTTTTCGTTTCCTATATCGAATGCTATTTGCTTGTAAGTCATAGTTTGTCCATAAGGTATTTTTAGTAAACTATTCCATACTTTTTGTTGAAAGTTAGTTCCTCTAATGTCAAGTTTTATGCTAAATTGCTTAAGTTTGCCGTTAAAATATTTATCTAACTCAAAAATACACTGTTCTATATATGTACAGTTTGTAGAATCCTCATTAATTTCACTAACATAATCTATCTCAAAAATTCCATTATCATTAGCAAATATTTTTAGATAACCAATTGGCGAATTGTAAAATGAAATATATATTTTATCCATTTTTCTTCCTATAACACATATTATATTAGTTTTATCTGTTAATTCTTACATTTGATGATAAAACTTTTATATATTCTATCAATTTTAATTTTGTTTCAGGTGGTGGGTAAAATAATGTCATTCCATACTCTCTAATTCCAGAGTCACAAACATAAGTTTTTGATACTACACAGTTCAAATTTTCAAATTTTAGTTCAAGATCAGCTATTTTACCAATAAAATCTATTTTATAAACAAGATTCTTTCTTAATTTTGCATTTAATCTAATTTTTAAGCCTTCCATGCTAATATCACATATTTGTATATCAAAAACAGTCTTATTATCATTCGTTTTTATAGTTCCTTTTGTATTATTAAGATTGATCCTTCCATATCTTCTTTCATTAGAAAGAACAAATTTTTTAGGGTATGTGAGGACTATTTTTTTATCTTCTACCACATTAGTTATTTTACATTCTCCACTTATAAATTTGTTATTTATATGATAGTTTAGTCTAACTTTTGTCCCAATTTGAAAATTAAAAGATGTCTCTATATATTTTATAACTATATTATCAATTAATACAGAGATTACTTTTGATTCAAAAATAAAAAGCTGATTATCTTGAAATATTTCAAGTTCTACATTGCTTTCTGTTAAAATTGGATAATGAATATCTCTTAATTTTTCTGCCTCTTTTTTGCTAATTTTTAATCTTTGAAGGTTATTAAAAAAATATTCAGAATACCGTTCTAAAACACTTGTTTGTATTTGATTTGCCAGAATATCACTTCTTTTAAACTCATCTATAATATCGTATAAAATTTTTTTTTCAATAAAATTAAACTCAAAACCAGTGCCTAAAATTTCCTTTTTCATAGAATTTCTAAATCTTTTTAACTCACCACTTTTTATAAAATATACTATTATATATCTTATAGAAAAACCAACGATAATTACACCAATAACAATTAGAAATATTATTAGAGTATTTGAATCAAATCTTGTGTTTTTAAAAACCCTTGATACTTCATTCATAAAAAACCTCACATATTAATTTTAATATGAATACAGAAAAAAATCAAATTTTTAAATAATTTTCTTAGAAAATCAAAATGTTCTTGTTTTTTTCTTATTAACAAGGTAAATTGCCAAAATTATTACTAATAAAAACCAACCTGCGTTAGTTAAATAAATCGTATATAATATATTTGTACTACATTTTTTTAAAAATTCTTCTGGGGAATCAACGATATAAATTAAAATTGGTTTTTTTACTGTTTTTAGATTAAATTTATTTTCTGATCTTTTCATTGCTTTGTAAAAATTATCTCTATTAGATATTGGGTGAGCAATAATTGCAGCATAACCGTTTTCCTCAGAATAATTTATTTTCTTGTGATCACCTTCATAAATAAACCAAAAAGCTATTGGTTCTCTTTCATCCCAATTTTTATAAACAACAGGGGTCGCATAATAATAAGATGTTGTAGTAGAATTTTTTGATCTTGTAGTACGCACATAACTCCCATAAAATTTTTGTAATATTTGATAATTTTTTAGATACAAACCAGATATGTTTTTATTAGAATACAAATCTTCAAGTGTAAAATGTCTAACAATAGCTCCATTGTTAAATTTAGTTAGCTGAATATTCTCATAAAAATACATATAAAAACTAGCTGGTAATAAAATCGATAAAGCCATACAATAAAAACCAGTTGCAAAACCAAAATACATACCAAGTATGCCAATTATAACCCCTCCAAATAAAAGAAAAAATACAATAAATGTAAATAAAGTTTCAACCCCAATTAAAGCAGTTAAATAAAGAATGCTAAACATTCCGCCAAAAAAGATAAAACCAAAAGAAAAACTTGTAAATATAGGTAAAGATATAGATTTATTTCTATAAATAGGACCTATTAAGTCTAAATCAGAATATTTCTTATTTAATTTTTTATTAATGCGAAAAATATAATATATCGCAATAATGCTATAAATAGGGAAAATAATGAAATATAGTAATAAATAATTCATTCGCTAGTCCAGAATAGAATTTATTAATAATTATATTTGTTTTTTTAATTATTGCAATCGAAATTATAAATATACCTAAAAACTCTAAATGGTAAATAAATTTTATTAAAAAATAGTATTTTAAGACAAAAATTTACCACGAATGGCACGAACAGAGTATGTAAATACTCAAAATTTTACAAAAAATTTTCGGCTCTGACCCCAAATCTGACCCCAAAAAAGTCTATTTTTTGCTTAAAAATTGACCTTTTTTACAAAAACTTTTTAGGTCTTTGTAAAAAAATCCACTATTTACACAGCCTGTTCGTGAATTTTATGGTTTAAACTAATTTTTGAGGCGATATTATTCTGATTGCCCTTTTAAAAACGATTGGGTATAACACTGATTTACAGAGATTAAGACTTGTTTTATACCAACCAGCAAAATTCGTGTAATCAGTGCCTATTTATCTTAATTCGTTATAATCTGTGTTATATTATTGGTTTGTCCCAATAAGCCCTTTGTTTCACTAAAGATAATTACACCAAAATTTATTTTATTATAAGAATACTCTTCGCATTTAGACTTAATTTTATTTGTTATAAAGTTGAAAAACTCATTATTTGTGATATATTCAATTGCTTCTTCGGTAGTGTTACTTTCCATTATTTTTTTGAAAGCAAGAGCATCTCCTGTGAAATAAAAATAATTTGAAGCTAATATTTCTTGTCTACAATCCGCAACTCTGCTATGAGTATTAAATATTCCACCAGCAAGCTTAACAAGTTTACCAATATGACCAATAAGTAGAATATTTTTTATCCCATAAGATATTGCCTCTTCTATCATAAAGCCAATAAAATTACTCGTTGATACAACAATGTCCTCATTTATAGTATAATTATTTTTTATAAACCTCTCCCCATAATTCCCTGGTGTAAAAATTACTGTGTCTGTCCCTTGTTCTTTTAGGACAGATAATTTTAGAGATAAAGACTCCTTAAAAGCCTCCTCTGACATTGGTAACACAACTCCTTTTGTACCAAGTATCGAAATTCCATCAATTATACCAAGTTTTGGGTTGAATGTTTTTTTTGCAACATCAATCCCATCTGGGCAAGAAATTTCTATGTTAATCCCAACATCTGATAAAAAATTATTTTTAACAGATTGTAGAATTTGTTCCATTGGTGATGGATTTATCGCTTTTTGTCCGATGCTAACCATTAGTCCTTTTTTAGTTACTAGACCTATTCCTTTACCACCGGTAACAATAATTTTATTTTGATAATTTTTTTTTATTCGTGTAAAAATTTTAATACCATTCGTTACATCATAATCATCGCCAGCATCTTTTATAACAGAACATTCTACATAATTATCGCCAATTTCAACATCATGTATTTTAATGTCAAAATTAAGCCCATATTTTGTTAGAATATTCACTGAGTCTATTTTTTTATTTGTGGATAATATTTTACAACAAGCTTTAACCCCTGCTTCTGCACAAGTACCTGTCGTATATCCAATTCTTAATTTTTTGCCACCACTTAACACAAAATCAGGTATCATTTTTTATTCCATAAATAATAGCATTCAAAATAGCAACAGCAACAGTACTACCGCCTTTTCTGCCATTTGTAACAATATAAGGGACAGATGTTTCTTTAATTTCTTCTTTTGACTCAGAAGCTCCAACAAAACCAACTGGTACACCGATTATAAGCTTTGGATTTATAACTTTTTGTAGAATAAGTTCTTTTAGTTTAAATAAAGCTGTCGGTGCATTACCAATAACAAAAATTTTAGTATTTTTATCTTTACATGCTTTTTCTATGCCAATGATCGAGCGAGTAATTCTAGTTTCTTTTGATTGACTTACAACCTCTGGGTCATCGATAAACGAGTAAATCTCGCTACCAAATTTTTGTAATTCGTTCTTATTAACGCCAGCGATGATCATTTTGGTATCACAATAAATTTTACATCCATCTTTTATCGCATCCACACAATTTTTTATAGAATCTTTATGAAATTCCAAAATCCTTCCATAGTCAAAATCAGCTGTGGTATGAATAACTCTTTTTATTATAGGATCATATTCTTTTGGAATATTTAAATGTCCCAATTCTTTTGTTATAATTTCAAAACTTTTTTTTTCAATCTCTTTTGGATTAATTATCATAATTTTCCTTTCTATGATTTTTTTTGAATTAATTTTTTCTTTAATTCTTGGAGAATGATAAATCTATAACACAGATTAATTAGATTGTTACGGATTGGCACAGATTAAATACAGATAAATTTTTGGATAACAAAAGTGTAGAAAGTAAAGCTATTTTTTTTTTGAATTTTTTGGTCTGTCCCTAGCTCCGTCCCAAAGGGACGGAGCTAGGGACAGACCAGTATGTATTTCTACCAACTTTCTATATCTTAATATTTTAAATTTGTGTTGCTAAACCTAAAATAATCTCTATTAATCTTTGTTATAATATTAATTCTATTTTATTTCAATCAGTTAATTGAAGTTTAAAAAAATTCTTGAATAAATCCCAAATATTGGTTATACTATAACACGGATTAGTC
>MIAN01000003.1 GCA_001829125.1 Spirochaetes bacterium GWB1_27_13
TGATTTTTGTAAATTGGGGAAAAGACCAATCTATGTTTGTTTGGAATTTAATATATAATTATAAATATTTTATTACAGGTGGATTTTTAATACTGTTGATAGTTAGTATTATTTTATGGTTTAAAAAAGATCAATTAAAATCATGGTTAAAATCAAGTTACGAATTTGCTCTGCAAATTATGCCACTACTTTTTGCAGGTGTACTTGTTGCAGGTTTCTTACTGGGAAGACCAGGACATGAAGGAATAATTCCTTCTAAATGGATTTCTATGCTTGTAGGTGGAAATAGTTTGTTTTCTAATTTTTTTGCCTCAATTGCAGGTGCGTTTATGTATTTTGCTACATTAACCGAAATACCTATTTTACAAGGATTAATAGGTAGTGGAATGGGTAAAGGTCCAGCATTAACATTGTTATTATCAGGACCTGCTTTATCTTTACCGAGTATGCTTGCAATAGGGAGTATGATTGGTGCAAAAAAAACAATTATTTATGTAACTCTTGTTATAGTTATGTCAACATTAACTGGAATGTTTTATGGTTTTATAATGGGGTAGAAAAATGTTATCAATATTTATTTTATCGGTTTTTACAATTATTTGTCTTATACTCTCATTTATCTTTGATAAAAAAAAGACAATCGAAGGTTTAAAAAAGGGAGCTAAGATGTTTCTAAATCTTTTGCCTGCATTTTTAACAATCTTAATTTTAGTAAGCATTGTATTGTTTTTAATACCTAAAGAAGTACTAATAAAATGGCTTGGCAAAGAATCTGGTTTTTTGGGAATGATAATAGCTGCTTTGGTTGGCTCGATCTCTTTAATACCGGGATTTATAGCATATCCTTTGGGTAAAATTTTAGTTAATAGTGGTGTAACATATTCTGTCATCGCTATATTTATCACAACTCTAATGATGGTTGGTATTATTACTTTACCTATTGAGAAAAAATTTTTTGGATTAAAATCTGCTTTAATCAGAAATGCTTTTAGTTTTATTGGAGCAATTATTGTAGGTGTTTTAATTGGATTACTATGGGGGATTTTATGAAAGATTATATTAAAAAACATAGAGTTGATATAATTATTTTTATTTTGTTTTTAGCCTTTATTGTTATTTCTAATGTGCTAAATTTTAATGAAGGTAAAAAGATAATAAATAACTTTAAGGATTCCTTTATAGAAATGATAAGTTTGATTCCATTTATGTTTATTTTAATTGGATTATTTGATGTTTGGGTTCCAAAAGAAAAAATAGAAAAACATATTGGTAAATCTTCAGGTTTTTTAGGAATATTATGGGTAATATTACTTGCTATGCTTCAAGTTGGTCCATTATATGGAGCTTTTCCTGTTTGTTATATTTTATGGAAAAAAGGTTCAAGTATAAAAAATATTTTTATATATCTTGGAGCTTTTTCTACTATGAAAATACCAATGCTCGCATTTGAAATAGGATTTCTTGGATTAAAGTTTACAATATTAAGAACAATTATTACTTTACCAATATTTATAATCATAGGTTATTTAATGGAAAGTATATTTGATAATAAAGATTTTGAGGTTAAAAGCTTAAAGTAAATAGAAGGAGGAAATATGATAATTAAAATTTTAGGTACAGGTTGTCCAAAATGTAAACAACTTGAAGAAAATGCAAAAAAAGCAGTTGAACTGTCAGGAGTAAATGCAACTATTGAAAAAGTAACTGATCTAAATAAAATCATGGATTATGGGGTTATGATGACGCCAGCAATAGTTATTGATGAAGTTGTAAAATCAGCTGGTAAAATTTTAAATCCAGAAGAAATAAAAAAATTTTTAATTTAAGGAGATTTTTATGTCAGATTGTTGTAAAGGTGGAACAAAATTAGTTTATGCTTGTTCGGGTGGCTCAAATGTCGGTCAAATTGCAAATGAAGTTGCAAAAAATTTAACGACAGAAGGTTTTGCAAAAATGACTTGTGGTATAGCTTTGGGAGCAAATTTATCTGGCTTTATTGTTTCAGCAGAAAATGCAGATAAGAATATAGTAATTGATGGATGTACTGTCGGTTGTTTAAAAAAAGTTTTTGAAAATCACAAAATTTCTAATTATGATTACTATGTTATTACAGAAATGGGGATTGAGAAAAACAAAAATTTCGTGATTGATTTAGAGGATATTTATAGAATTAAAGAATTAATAAAAACTCAAGGAAATAAAATATGAAAAAATATTATATAATTCAATTTATAATATTAATAATTTTAATTTTTTTATATGGATGCAAGAAAGACAATAAAATAGAAAAAACTGATTATAAAATTACAGATATTGAAAGTAAAGTAGATAATTATTTAGTAACATTTATTGAACTTGGTTCTATAAATTGCGTCCCATGTAAAATGATGCAGCCTATTATGAAACAAGTAGAAGAAAAATTTGACGGACAAGTAAAAGTAATATTTTATGATGTTTGGACACAAAAAGATGCTTCAATGTCACAAAAATACGGAATAAGAGTAATCCCAACTCAGATATTCTTGGATAGTAATGGCAATGAGTATTTTAGACATGAAGGATATTTCCCTTTTGAAGAACTAGAAAAAATATTAAAACAAAAAGGCGTTAAATAACTATGTTAGAAAATATATTCATCTTATTAACAAATTTTTTATCTAAAAGCTGGTATTTAGCCTTAATTGGTTCGTTTTTATGGGGTATTCTAAGTGTAATATTAAGCCCTTGTCATCTTGGGAGTATTCCATTAATTGTTGCTTTTATAAATGGGCAAGGAAAAATATCATATAAAAAAGCATTTTTAATTTCTTTGTTATTTAGTATTGGTATCCTAATTTCTATTACAATAATAGGGATTATTACTGGTTTAACAGGAAGAATATTAGGAAATATTGGTTTTTTTGGATATATTTTAGTTGCTATTATTTTTTTTATTGTTGGGCTTCATTTTATAGGATTAATCCCAATGCCTAATTTTATTAATATCAATCAACCAAATATTAAAAAAAAAGGTTTAATTACTAGTTTTTTATTAGGATTAATGTTTGGATTAGCATTGGGTCCTTGTACATTTGCATTTATGACTCCAATTTTAATAATATCTTTTAGTTTAGCATCTACAAAATTATTATTTTCTATATCATTGATTTTTTTATATGCTATTGGGCATTGTCTAATTTTCATCTTTTTTGGAACATTCAGTGAGTTTGCACAAAAATTTTTAAATTGGGATGAAAAATCTAAAGGCACAATAATAATAAAAAAGATTATTGGTGTAATTATTATTTTAGTTGGATTTTATATAATTTTTAATAATATAAAATTATAAAAATTTTTAGAAATTGCACTTCTTCATTATAATGTTGGAATACTGATAATTTAAACAATTGTCAGTATAACAAAGAAAAAACAATAAAAACTGATTTTTAAAATTCATAATTGACAATTAGATTAATATTCTTTAAAATGGAATTAATTCTTTATAAACTACTGAGTTTACAAATGAGTTTGAAATAGTAAAGCCAAATTAGTTTTTTACAAAGTGTAAGGAAGTTTTAATGGATAGTGTAAAAAATAGTAACATATTAGATAAGATTCTAAAAAAATATGCAAATCCTCAAAGAAGTGATTTATCCAAAATTTTACTCGATGTCCAAAATGAATTTGGCTATCTAAGCGAAGAATTAATTAGAAAAGTCAGTAATTTTGTTGGAGTTTCAGCAACAGAAACTTACGGATTTGCATCATTTTATTCTATGTACAATCTCGAAAAACCTGGTAAATATGTAATAAGAGCCTGTAAAGGGACTGCATGCCATGTTAAAAATGCAAATAGGCTAATTAGAGACATAGAAAATTATCTAAAAATAAAACCTGGTGAGACTACAAAAGATGGGCTTTTTAAATTTGAAGTTTCTTCTTGCCTTGGAGTTTGTGCTTTGGCTCCAGTGTTAATTATAAACGATAAGACTTATACTCGTGTTAATTCAAAAATAGTAAAATCATTAATCGACGAAATCAGAAGGGGGAACAGCAGTGGGTCGTAAACAACCAATTATTGTATGCTCTAATTCTGGATGTGTAAGTTCTGGTGGAATAGATATATTTATAACTTTATATAGCGAAATATTCAACAATCCAAATCTAATCGAAAAATATGAAGTAAAAAAAGGCGGATGTCATGGTTTTTGCGAAGTTGGACCTACTGTAATTGTTGGTGATGAAAAAGTATTCTACATAAAAGTCGATACTGCTAAAGCAAAAGATATTATTAATGAACACCTTATCAATGGTAAAATAATAGAAAGATATTTGTTTTTTGATTTTGAAACAAAAAAAAGAGTTCCTTATTACGATGATATTCCATTCATAAAAAAACAAGAGAGGCTTTTGTTAAAATCAAGTCCTTTTGTTGATCCAGAAGATTTTGTAGATTATATGAAATACGATGGTTTTAAGGCTTTGGAGACTGTTTTGGACAAATATCAACCTCTTGATGTTTGTAATATGATTTTACATTCAGAACTTAGAGGTCGTGGAGGCGGAGGCTTTTATACTGGCAAAAAATGGTTAATACAAGCAGAACAGATAGCCCAACCTAAATATGTTATTTGTAATGGAGACGAAGGAGACCCCGGTACTTTTATGGACAAATACCTTATGGAAGGTGATCCTTTTCGTATTTTGGAAGGTATTTTAATTGCTGGGTATGCCACTATGTCAAATTGTGGAATAGTTTATCTACGAAAAGAGTATGATCTTGCTGTTAAAAGAATGGAAAATGCACTAAAGATTCTTTATGATAAAAAATTTTTGGGTTACTCTGTTATGGGTAGACCATTTGCATTTGATATAAAAATAGAATATGGACCTGGTGCTTATATTTGTGGTGAAGAAACTGCATTATTTGCATCTATTGAGTCAAAAAGAGGAAACCCAAAGGTAAAACCGCCATTCCCAACAGAAAGAGGATTATTTGATAATCCAACTTTGATTAATAATGTAGAAACTTATGCAAATATCAGAGACATCATAAATCTTGGTGTGGAAGAATATTTGAAAATAGGAACAGCCGAATCAAAAGGCACAAAAATTTTTACACTCTCAGGGTCTATAAAACATAGTGGGTTAATTGAAATGCCTTTTGGTGTAACATTCGATAGTATTATTAATGATATTGGCGGTGGGATGCAAAAACTCAAATTTAAAGCAATTCAAGTTGGCGGTGCATCTGGTGGGATAATACCAATAAGTGATATTAACGAACAAATTTCTTTTGAAAACCTTGCAAAACTTGACTCTTTACTCGGTGCAGGTGGAATAGTAGTTTTAGATGAAAGTACTTGCGTTGTAGAAATGGCAAAATACTACATCGAGTTTGCCCAAGAAGAATCTTGTGGTTTTTGCGTGCCTTGTAGAGAAGGAACTCAAAAATTATTAAAGATTTTAAATAAAATTATCGATGGTGAAGGACAACTTGATGATATAGAAAAAATTAGAAGTATATCAAGTTTTATGTTTGAAACTTCTCTATGTGGACTCGGAAGAGAGGCTATAAATCCAGTAATCAGTATGTTAAAAAATTTTGACCAAGAGTTAAAAGAACATATTAAAGATAAAAAATGTCGGGCTGGCGTTTGCCCAAGACTTGTTAAATATGTAATTAATAAAGAATCTTGCATTGGTTGTGGGGCTTGTAAACTTATATGTCCTGTTAATGCTATAACAGGAATTCAGGGACAGTATCATACAATAGATAGAGAAATGTGTATTAGATGCGGTCAATGTTATAAAATTTGCCCAAAAGAAGCCATTTTAAGGAGTTAATCTTTGGGAGACGAATTAATAATTTGCACAATAAACGGAAAAGAAGTCTTTTGCGAGGATAGTTGGACTATTCTAAAAGCTGCTAATTCTGTAAATATAGAAATTCCTGTATTATGCCATCTGCCAGAGATAAGTATTATTGGCTCTTGCAGGGTTTGTGTTGTTGAAATTGAGGGCGAACGCCTTTTATACACAGCCTGCTCTACACCAGTAAAAAATGGTATGGTAATCTACACAGAGTCAGAAAGAGTCATAAACGCAAGAAAACTTGTTATAGAAATGATTTTAAGCCAGCATTTTGGAGACTGCCTAACTTGCGATGCTTCAGGTGAATGTCTCTTAGAAAAATATTCTTATGAATTTGGAGCTACTGGCAATCTTTTTGAAAAAAATGAGTTCAATCCTATAACAAACGGTATAGAGGACAAAAATCCATTAATTGTTATGGACAGAGGAAAATGTATTCTATGCGGTAGATGTGTTAGAGTTTGTGATGAGTGGGTGCATAAAAGTGCGATTTCTTTCGTCGAAAAAGGTAATAAAATAATGGTTTCTTCCT
>MIAN01000004.1 GCA_001829125.1 Spirochaetes bacterium GWB1_27_13
TTTTTGCCAAAGACCTAAATAGATTATAGCACCTATTGATTTTTTCTATATGATTTTATTATCATATACTCGTTAGAGGAAAGTGACAATTTAAAAACTTATGATAACAATAAATGGAAATCAATATAAATTATGTTTATTCGATACAAATGCATTGAGTAATTTTTTAATAAATCCAAAAGATTGGATAAATTATTTTGATAAGAAATTTTCTATTTCCAAAACAATTATATCTTATTCTGTATTTTCACTTTCTGAATTATGGTTCAGACAAGAATTGTTTGAAAAATATATTAATTTTTTTTCTATTTTTCCATCAGTAATATTAGATGGGTATAATAGCATATTTGAAAAAGAAATTAGTAATTATTATAAAAACACTAAAATTAATCCAATTGTCATAGCTCCTTGCGCTATAAAAGACTCCAATTTAACTCCATTAGAAAGACTAAAAAAAGTAATTGAAAATTCTGGATTTATTTTAAAAAGTAATGATTGGAAAAAAAATAGAGAAGAAATTTTAAATGGTATTATTGATCTTAAAAAAAATTATCCATCCAAAAAAGACAATTATAATCTTGATGAAATAGAAGATTTTAATTTTTTAGCAACAACATCTCAAATAATAATGAGAAAGAAAGAATTTGCAGAAAAAATAATAAAAAATAAAAAAGAAATTAATTTAAAAAATTTCCCATCAATAATTACAACAAGTTATGTAGTATTTTATAAATTTTATCCTGATAATAGAAAACCTCTATTATCAGATGTTTTTGATATTATTATATCATCTTTATTACCATATGTTGATATAGTATTAACTGAAGGAAATTTATGTGATATTATTAAAAAAATTAAATTAAAGCATAAATTTTTAAATTCACTTGAGTGTTATAGTCTGAAAGATGTTAAAAAAGAAATCGTCACCTTCGTCTAACCGCCGATATATCTCCGCTGACGCTCCACACTATCGGGGTCATTTTCGGCGGATTTGTTCTAAAAATGTTGATTCTGTTTTTTGGTTATGATAGACTGTTTTTATTTTACGCCGAAAACGACATATATCGGAATCCCGTTATGTGCAATTTTTTCCGCTTTTTAAATTTTTATTAATTACTTTGAATATGTTAATTAGATAATTAATATTGACTTTCATAAAAATAATAGTATATATCATATATGAATTATATATTAGCGAAACTAATATATAAAACGGTTGATTCCGTAATTAACTCTTGAAAGGAGTATTTAAATGGAAAGTTATTTTGATTTTTCTAAAACACTACACAATGAGACAAGTCCAACAGGTTACTTAGGAAGAGGGACTCATTACTCTATTATTCGAACAGTAACTTGGATAAATTCTGATTTAAGCTTATCTAATGAGCCTTTTATTCATGACTTTGGAATTATATGGGATATCGATCATGATACGAGAATTATTGAAATAATAAAGCGTTTATATTTTGCTTCGTTACTTTCACCAGTAATTTTTTTGGGTGAAAGAAAGGGAACTATAACACTTTTGATTGACGATAAATTTTCAACATCATTTTTAAAAGATTATAGAAAAAAAATTGAATCAATAAAACTTGGTAATAAAATTGATTTTGATGAAATATCAAAAACTTCAGATGAATGGGTTGAATGTGTTACTCGAGTTAAAGATGAAGATAATAGTATAATTTGTGATGATAAGCAAAAAGTTGATTTGTATCTTAATAATTTAATTTCACTTTGGAATTTAGGTATAAAAAAAGCGGAAAAAACAGCACATAACAGCCAGTAGCCGGTTACGGCGGAGTACCGCCTACACCCAAATTGCTGGCAATTGGTTGGATTTATTTGATATTGGTTGATATTATTGATAATTTATGAAATAATAGTGAGTTTGATGAATTAATGCCAGCAAATTCGTCTCCCCTCGAGCCGTTATAGGAGATGCAGGTTTAGTCAGATTTTAAAAACAATAATACTAAAAAGTAATTGAAAAAAGGAGAAAAAATTATGAATGATGAAAATTTAAAATTAAACGAAAAACTGTTAGAGATAGCAAAGAAGTCTTTAATAAAAAATGGATTTGAAGTTATTGAAGCAAAAAATAAAATTGAGGCTATTGAAATGTTACAAAATATTATAGCAAAGGATGCAACAATAGGAACAGGGGGTTCGAGAACGTTAGAGGAAATTGGATTTCATAGAATCTTTACAACAAAAGACTATCCAAACTTTCTGGATAGAAATGCTCCTGATATTTCATCTGATGCCCAAAAATCGATTCAGAAACGTTCATTAACAGCTGATTATTTTGTTTGTTCAGCAAATAGCATTACAACCGACGGACAACTTATTCTAATCGATTATACGGGAAATAGAAATGCGGCAGCAACATATGGTCCTGAAAAAAGGATTTTTGTACTTGGGTGGAATAAAATTACGACTTCACTTGAAAATGGATTAAAAAGAGCGAACAATACAGCTGCAGTTCTCAATAACATTAGGTTTAATATGAGTAATCCATGCACAACAGTAGGATACTGTGTAAATTGTGATTCAAAAGATAAATTGTGCCGTATAAAAACTATTATTTCAAGATGTGAGCCAGCATGTTCAGCTGTTATTTTATTTGTGAAAGAGGATTTAGGTTTCTAAATCACCTGATTTTTGTTAAAAAGAAGCATTCGATTAAAAAATGATTATAATTGAAAATTAAATTTAATCAAAACAGATGAATTATAATAAATAAGTTGGAAGATTTGTTTGAAAAAGTGCACGTCCTATAACAGCCTGTATATGCAATCCATTCACCGTATGGCTTCGCCATGCAAGTAAGCACATTCGCCAGTCCTTCGGACGCAAGTAAGGCACATTGATTTGTATGGCTCTTTTTGCCTATAGGGCGGACGGTTCACGGACTGCACATACAGGCGAGACGTTGGATGAAAGTCGGGTGCATTATTTTTTGGAGAATATTATGAATAATTTTACTATAAATCAAGAAACAATTGAAGAAATGCATTTAAAATTAAATAATTTTGGCTATTCAGTTGAAAAAGAAAAATCATTAATTGATTTAAGAAATAATTTTAAAAATTATTTTAATAAGGACAAAATTAATAATTTTCAAAAAGAAGATTACTATGCAGGTTTAGGGAAAAAAGAAGGTTGCATGGCTTATGAACTTGAATGGGGAACTTTACAATTAGGTAGTATTAAGGGAGGTTCTAAATATAAATATGGATATGAAGATGATTTTGAAAAAATAAAAAATATATTAACTCACTTACTTTCATTAAAAGATAACTATGATGAGTTTTATGATAAAAATGGAGAAATAACAGATAAAATAAAAAAAAATTGTGATGAATCCAAAAATATAAAAGGTTTAAAGACAGGAAGAACAGTATTAGCTAAATTATTAAGTTTATATTATCAAGAAGTGTTTTTACCAATATTTAATCATCAAGAACACTTTTTATATAATTTATTTGATAATTTTATTCCAGAAAATGTAGGTTTAGAACAGTTTTTAGTTAATAATTGTTTACTATTAAATGCTAAAAAAATATTTTTAGATAATTTAACTGATGAGCAAAAATTAAATTTTAATAATCTGAAATTTACTGATTTTTTATATACTTGCTTTCCAAAAGAAATAAAAGAAAAAGTTAATAAAAAAATAGAGATTATTAATGATGATGAGCAGGAAATAAATAATTTTGAAGCATTAGAAGTTCAACATTACCAAAGTCTAATTCATAGGAATTTTTCTATTTTATTTAAAAATGAATTAAAATATTTTGATGAAGAATCTCAAAATCCAAAAAATGGTCATTATGATACTGAAGAAGTTGGGGAAATGGATTTTTTATGTTTAGATAAAAATAGTAATTTTATTGTAATAGAATTAAAAAGGAAAGCAACTGATGATACTATTGGACAAATTTTAAGATATATGGGTTGGGTTTCTGAAAATTTATGTAAAAAAAGTCAAACTGTAAGAGGTATTATAATAGCTGAAAAAAGGATACAAAATTAGAATATGCATTAAAAGTAATGTCTAATGTTGAATTTAAAAAATTAGAATTAGATATTAAAATAAAATAATGCACCCGACCTTCATCCAACAGCGAGTTGACGGTTTCTTCTATGAGAAAAGTCAAGAACTTTTTAAAAAGTTATCATATTCTTTAATTTTTTTTAGATGATTATTTTCGTCTCTTCAATAATGGTATTCTTATTTTTTTTAACATTTGAAATATTTCAGAAATAACTTTTCTACGAACTTAAAAGTATTTGTAGAAGATTCAACAATAACATAAGTTTCTAAAGTAAGAAGAGAATAAAATTGCTTTAATGACTCTTCAGAAAAATTGAAACTTAAAGATTTTTTAGTTCCATCCTGACATATAAAACAACAAGTAAAACAATTAGATTGTAAATCAATACCAAGAAAAATCATATATTCTCCAAATAAAATAAAAATTTACTTCCAAAAAAAAAGAGTTATCATGTATAATACATGTATTAAACGTCTATACGGTGTAGAGTATTACTCTCATCAAAAGTAAGAATTCAATAGATGCCCGTCAATCGTTAGTTCGGGGTCAACTTATAAAGATGCCCCAGTTTTGCGAACGACCATCTATCTATTTTCTTGGAAGTATTTTGCCAAAGACCTAAATAGATTATAGCACCTATTGATTTTTTCTATATGATTTTATTATCATATACTCGTTAGACGCCATATTTTAGGATTTATTATGAATAAATGTATATTAATAATAATTTTAATATTAACCTCGATTTTATTTTTGCCGGCTCAATATATTGACATTGATAAGAAAACAATATTAACATATTATAATTTAATAAATAACAAAGAATTATTAAAAGCATATGAATTGTCACCCAAGAAAGTGAATTTTAAGATATTTAAAAGTTGGTATGAAAATATTGAAAATCTTCAGATTGGAGATATTTTAAGTAATTCAGATTATAAAACTGTAGTAACGATTAAATCAAAAGATAAAAATAATTACGTATATGACAAATATTATGTATATTTAAAGGTTAATGAAGGTAAAATTATCGATACTATTAGTACACATTTACAACATATTGAAAATGATAATTTAACTTTAGAGAATTATGAACTTCTTAAGTTTACTCAGTGGAGTAGTAAAGAATTTGATATAAATCATTATGGTTTAGTATTTAATGATGGAAATGTATGGGAAACAGATGGAAGTGCAATGGTTCAGCCAAGTGGTATATATATAATTATAGGAGATGAAGTCAATGTTAGATGGCTATTAGGTTCAAATATTGATGATTGTAGAGATAATTCATATTATAAAATTGTAAAAGATAAAAATCTATTGAAATCAAGTTTTAAACTTATTTCAATAAAAAAAGATAAAAATAAAGATATTTATAAAAATCTTTATTTAATCAATGGTTTTGTCAGCGATGGGGATATCAGAAATTTTAATAATGAAGAATTTATTGTAAAAAATTATATTAGGAATTTTAACTTTTCGGATAAAGCTTGTATTTACAATGATTTTAAAACAAATACTACTTACGAATATTCTTTTTATAATGATTATTTAAAAACAAATAAATTAATAAAATCAATATATTTAAATGATATAGAAGAAATTGGAATAAATAAAAGAATTCTAGGCTATAAAATAGTTAACAATTGTAAATGGTATTTAATAAATTGTGCTTTTTATAATTATGATATAAATAATTCTTTTGATATTTATATTAAAAATACATCAACAAAACTTAAAACAAATTGTATTGTTGGATGGGTAATGGATAAAGATATAATTTTTTAAAAAATAAAAAAACGGCGAAGAACAAGCCGTATGTGTTCGCTCGGGATACTCGCTCAGGTCTGCGGTTTAAGTCGCTTTTGTTGGGAAAAGGGGAAGCGACTTAAACCTTGACCCAATTGACCACAAATTTTTGGTATTATTATTGACTTTTTGAGAAGTTTTAATTAAAATTATTTTATTATGTGGTCAACCTGCACATACGGTTGGGTCGTTGTCGGAAATTACGGGGCTAAGATTTTGGAGTTCAATAATGGGACATTTTTCAATTTATCAAAATAAAATATTTTCGAGTTCATCTTATAAAAAAGAAAATGATTTAACTACAACATTTGATAAAAGTTATAAACAAATTATTTCTGAAAAATCGTTCTTTATTAATAAGGAAATTCAATTTAAAACTAACAATTTTAAGAATTCAAAATGTGACGGGTTTTTATTTGTTTGGGAAAATCCTTCTACTCCAAAACTTTATATAACAGAAATTGAACTTGAACGACATAGTGTTAGTAGGCATATTTTACCACAGATGGGGGACTTTATTTCCTTTGTTCAAACAAATGATAATAGTGAATTAACCAGAATAAGAACATTAATTTATAATGAACTTAAAAATAATAAATCATTATTTAAAAAAATTCAAAATGAAACAGAAATGGAAGTTTATGAGTTAATTCAAACATCTTTAGAGGATTTACAGATATTATTAGTAATTGATAAAATGCCAACAGATTTAACAATTGGATTATCACAAATTGAAAAGGCAATAAATGTTAAAATTCGTAAAATAGAATTATCAAGATATGTTTTTAATAATGAAAAAGATGAAATAATTTCTTACTATGACAATGAATCTATTTATGATAATGAATCTATTGAAAATGATATTGTAGATGATAATCAAATTCCAGAAGATTTAGAGTATACTCTTGAATATCATATTAGAAATAAATCTGACGATATAATTAAAATATTTAATCTCTTGATTGATTTATTTAAAGATTTATTATTAATCACACCCCAAAAATTATATATTGGATTATCAAATAATAAAAATATGATTTTTTCAATCGTTACTATGTCAAAAAAAATTATTTTATATAGTAAAGAATCATATAACAATATTTCAAATGAATATAAAGATAATTTGAAAATAAGAAATGTTGATAATATTGGTCATTACTGTAATCATTTGCCTTCTGAAATTTCAATAAATAATGATTGCAATTTTGAATTACTAAAAAAATATATTCTAACAACTATTGATAAATTGGGTGGAAAAAAAGAAAATGTTGATAATTCAAATGTTTTAAACATAGAAGGTAATGATGAATAAAACGTCCCGTAACATCCGACAATTACGGAACGTTATATGCGATTGAACCGCAGAAGTATTTTTATAAGTTTGAGGATTTTTATGTACAATTTATTTGTTTCCAGAAATATTAAAGATTGGGATGGTAAACCATTTATAATTGAAAAAAATCGTTGTATTAATAAATATGAATTTACTGATAATGATTTAGAAAATAAATATGGAAATTTTTTAGATCAGAACAATATTAATGAAATTAGTCGAAAACCTTGCATTTTTACATATGAAGATATATGTAGAACGAATCCAAAATTTGGTTTAATTAGTGAAATTATTTTGAATAATGATAAATTAAAAATTAAATATAAAATCATTAATTTAAATAAATTTTTAACTTTTGACGATTTATTAAATATGCATTATGAACTAGATATAAAAGAATATGAAATGAATAGAACTCATTGGGCATTCAAAGAAATTGATTTGTCAGAAGAATTATTAAAAAAAGATATTATTTTACCAGATTTCATAAATAATAATAAATCAATAGATATTAAAACACATAATTTTTTGGTATCATTATCTTTTCCTGGAGAAAAAAGAAATTTTATTAAATCAATATTTTCTGAATTAGAAAAAAATTTAGGTTCAAATACTTGTTTTTATGATCAAAGTTATGAAGCATTATTAGCAAGGCCTTCTTTAGATGATATTCTTCTTGATATTTATAAAAATAGATCAAAATTAATTGTTGTATTTTTATGTAAAGAATATAAAGAAAAACCTTGGTGTGGTCTTGAATTTAGAATAATTAAAGAAAAAATATTAGAAAAAGATTATGAAAAAATAATGTATATCAAACTTGATGATGTGGAAATTGATGGGGTTTCAAAAGCAGATGGTTTTATTGATGGAAGAAAACACGATTCAAAAAGTTTAGCAATATTAATTAAAAATAGAATTGAGTCATTAATTTAATGGTGTATAATTTTGGCTCAACAGCATATAACACGCTGTAAAAGTTCCGCTCCTCGACTTTTTGAGTACAAAAAGTCTCCGGTGCTCAGGTCTGCAGTTTGAGTTGTTTTTTTGTTTGAAGAGGAAGCGACTCAAACCTTGACCACATTTTGCCTTCGTGAATACACTACGGCAAAACGTCATTTACAGCCACCGTGTTAGACGCCATATTTTATTATTAGGAATAAAAATGAATAAAGAAAAAATTGTTAAAATATGTAATATTATTGCATTAGTTTCTATAATACTATTATTATATTGGATTTTTATATTTATAAGTATAACTGTTTTTGGATTAAAAGTATTTAAAGAAAATCTTACTGAATCATTCTATTTAAGCATTATTGGTATAATTTCGTTATTATTTGGTACTTTAATAATAAATATTATGTTAAATTTAACTAGGATAGCCGATTATATTTCAAGTAAAAATGAAATTACTACTAAAAGAATGTCAAAAAAAATTTTACTGTTTTTTATTTTATCATTTCCAATAATCTTTTCATTATTATATTTAGGTGATAAATTTACAGCATTAAAGAAAAAGCAATTATTAATAAATGCAAGCAAAAACATTGATTTAAATTATCAAAATGAGATAAGTAAAATTATTGAATATCGATTCGATAAAGAATATATTAATGATATAAATAACATAATAAAATATTTATCAAAATCTGATGAAATAATTAATTCAATTCAGATTATTATTAGTGATAAGTATAACAATGATAATGTTTTTTTAGTATTTGGATATAATAATATTCCTGAAAATGATAATTTAAATAAAGTTGATTTTATTTTTAAGTGTTCTTCAGAAGAAAAAAAATACTTAAATGATATATTTAATAATAATATTATAAAATATAAATTTAGTAAATATGAAAATAAATATGAACTGTATTATCCAATTAAGAAACAAGATAAAATAATAATTTTATATTTTACTGAGTATCAAAACTATGGTAAATTTGGTTCATAAAAGAAATAATATACAGCACCTAACACGTCGTAGATGCAAGCCCTTCGGGTCATTTTCAGCGATTGGTTGAGATTATTGGAGATTTGATTATATTATTATTGAATCTGGTTGATTTATAGGAGATTTTGTTGTATAATGCCTAAAAACTCATCTACCACGAGAACGTTGTCGGTAATGCAGTGCTTAGGAAAATATGAATTATAAAGTTGTAATTTTTTTAATTATTTTTACATGTTTAGGGTTTTATCTTTTTTCAGAAATAACTTTTCCATCAATTTATTTACCTATAATTAAAGTTACTAAAAAAGAATATTTAGACGAGATTTTAGATAAACTATTAGAAATTCCTGAAGTAAAAGATCACTTTGATAATTCACAAAATTGGTTTCAAAAAAATTACAACAAAAAAATGGATGATATTGTTTATAATTATATTAAAAAAGTATTTATTGAGCTTAATCTAAGTAATGATGATTTTAATAATTTATTTAATACTTTAAAACAGAATAAAAAAGTAAATAGGACAGTATTTTACATTCCTTCTTATATAGAAAAGATAATTTATAATGGTAAAGATAGTTGGTTAATATTATATCATTGGGGACAAGAAGATTATTTTGATATTGGTCATTTTTCTTATTGTGTAATTGACAATAAGAATTATAAAATACTATATTTTAATAAATGTAAATAGAAAAACATCACACTGCACAACCGACAACAGCAGATAAATCTCCGTTCCCTAGCAGTCACTCCGCCCTGCCCTGACAGGGGACATTGGCGACAGTTTCTGGGTTGATTATTATTTTTATTCAATTATTGTAGTATGATTTATTCGTTGGGCAAAATATTTTCACAAATTTTAATATATGGAGAAAAATAAATATGATTTTGAGTGCAGCTCTCACTGGTAATGTAATTAAATTCAAAGAAGCAATAAGTTCTGGAGAAAATATTCATTCAAAAGATGAAAATGGGCAATCAGTACTCTCTATTGTTTCAAAACTTCGACCAGATTTAGTAAAAATATTAATCTCTAACAATGTAGATGTGAACTTAGCTGATGATAATAAAATTACTCCATTGCATTGGGCTGTAGAGTTTGATAATTATGAAATTGTTCAAATGTTACTTTCTAATGGTGCAAACGTTAATGCTGTTGATCTTTTGAATGAAACGCCACTTCATTGGGCAGCATGGACAGGGCATATCAAATCAGCTAAAGTCTTATTAGAATATAATAGTAATGTTTTATTTAAAAATAACGGTGGGGTAACACCATTAGACCTTGCTATTAAGCAAGAGCATTATGAATTAGTGAATTTGTTTAATAAAACTATTGAATGTCTTGGTAAAAATACTTCGCCTAACATTGGCTAAACGCTGTGTTTCACGCCTGCAGCACATTCGAGTACACGATACCCCTCCGCCAACATCGTTTAGCCAATGAACGTTACATGTAATGACTATGGTTAAATTTATTCTAAAAATGAATAAAAATCATTTTTTAATCTTTTTGGAATCTTTTATTTTTTACAAATAATATCAGATTTTATAAAAGAAATTATATTATTTAAACGCCACAGTCATTACATCTAACAGAAGGTTCATGTTACTTTTTTTGATGAAAGAGAAAGCAACAAAAACCTTGACCACATTACCGACGTATTTTGGAAGAATGATGATGGGTTGATTTGGTTATAATAAATTAATGAAATTATCTCGGCAACGTTATGAACTTGCGAAACGATATGAGTAATCATCTAAACCATTCTAATAAATATTTCAGGCTATATTATTAAATATCTTAGTT
>MIAN01000005.1 GCA_001829125.1 Spirochaetes bacterium GWB1_27_13
TGCAACTGAGATAGCAAAAGAAGCAAGTTGCTCTGATAAATATTCTGTTATAATTGGTGCTGGTGGAGATGGAACTATAAATGAAGTTTTAACTGGTATGATAGATAGTAATAAAACTATGGCTATATTACCTTGGGGGACAGGGAATGTATTTGCAAGAGAGATGAATATTCCTTTTAATCCAAAAAAAGCTTGTAAACTTATATTAAAAAATAAAAGTATTAAAATTGATATAGCAAAATGTAACAATAATTATTTTTTTCTTATGTGTAGCTGTGGTTTTGACGCATATTCAATAAAACATACAGAAGAATTAAAAATAAAAAAAATTTTTGGTAAAATTTCATATATTATTGGTGGTTTGAAAGCATTTGCCAGATATAAATTCCCAGAAATAGAAGTAGAACTTGATAATGGAATAAAAGATAAGGGAACTTATGTTTTGGTGTCAAATACAAGTAAATATGCGATTTATTTTAGTATTACTCCTTATGCTATACCATTTGATGGTCTTTTGGATGTATATATTTTTAAAGAAACTGGAAAATTTAATTTTTTTAAACTTTTGGGACAACTCATTATCTCTGCTTTTGTTAGAGACCCAAAAAAAAGAAACACTATTTTTTTGAGAAAAGAAGCATTTTATAGGTCAAAAAGTAT
The DNA here is from genome assembly GCA_001829125.1 of Spirochaetes bacterium GWB1_27_13. Lineage (GTDB taxonomy): Bacteria > Spirochaetota > GWE2-31-10 > GWE2-31-10 > MWDO01 > GWC1-27-15. Next base: position 661 of record MIAN01000005.1, read on the forward strand.
AATTATTTCCTCAAAAGAGAAGGTTATAACTCAAATCGATGGTGATTTATACGAAAATTTGCCATTAAATATACAAATTATACCGCAAGCATTAAATTTCATTTTACCAGCCAAAATTGTAAAAAAATATAGAAAATATATGGAAAAATACGATTTTAAGAAAACTTAATTTTTTATATCATTAGAAGTGTTTTATTCCAACTATTAACTGGTTTTAGCCCTAATTAAGATTAGTTAAAACCACGAATAACACAAATAAAATACAATAGAAAAGAAATTATGATTAAAAACTCCAATAAATTAAAAAAATTATCTTTTTTATTGAAAATACTCTTTAATTCTCCGTGTCTTTCGTGGTTTATCTAAGATTTATCCTATTCTAAAAACTTTGACAAGATCAAGTTTTCTGATTATATTATATAATTTTTTACTTGTTTTAAATACTCAATTATATATTTTCTATTTATTCTTCCACCTTCAAAATTAATATCTTTGCCTGTATTGTGGTTTGCCTTATCGTTTATTTTATTTCCCAAAAAATTAGATTGACCATTATTTGGAAGAAGTTGGTAAGCTGTCGGCATAACAAAATCATGAGATTTGGCTGGCAGTTCAGATTTATTTAACTTGAAAGTTTTTAAAGAAACTCCGTTTTGATAATAACCAATAATATCTTTTATAAATTTATTTTTAGCGTTATTTACATCATAATCACATTCTTTCATAACAACATCTTTAAAAATCTGGTTAAATTTGATTACATTTTCAGCAAGGGGCTTATCAAGGATTTTCATATTCTTTATAAAGAGCCTCACAAAACCTGGTAGAATAAAATTTACACCTCTTAATAATGAATAGAAAACATTCTTAAAATCATTATCAGTAGAAGCAACTCCACCATAATAAATTTTTTTTGGCAAATTATTGTTTACTGTCTCCAAAATCGAATTTTTATTATCAATATCAAAAATATTCAAATCAGAAAAAGCTGTATCTTTGTCATTATGAAGCCCACTAAGCCATTTTTTTAATGAACTAACAAAGCTTTTCATATTTTTAATACTCTCTGTTTGGTTATTTCCATCAAAATTTTCGAGGTCTTTATTTAAATTTTGAAAAATACCATAAATATCTTTAAAATCTATTTTATTTTGTAAATATTTATTAAAATGCTTAAAATCTTGAGGATATAGAGAAATTAAAGTGTTAAAAGAAGTTATTGCACTATCTATAATAGTCTCTGCATTATTTGTATTTGCCAATGGAGAGCCAAAATTAGACGAATTTAGAGTAATAACGGCTTTAATTACCTTATTTTCTTCATTAAAAACATATTCACTTAAATAGGCAAGGTATCTGGCAACAAGCCCACCCTGGCTATATGCAATTAAAATATTATTCGGATTGTCCTTTAATATATCATAATAACTTAGATAATTTTTTGTTATCATTTTGGAATACTCCTCAGAACCACAATGAATATCCCAAAAACTTCTCCATAAATTATCATACTCATAGTTTTTTCTATCATCTAATTTTGAATATTTCCATCTATCATAAAAATATTTTTTTATATCATCCAATTGATTAATTTTTTCACCAAGACATTTTGCAGCTATTGGGACAAAATATTCTTGGCTTGGCATAAGATTGTGTTTTTCATCACTTTTTTTAATATCTGGAATATCGTATTTTTTTCTATCTCCGAGTTGCCAATTGCCTTTTCCAAATATATTATCAAGATCAGAATTAAAAACTAACTTTTGTGATTCATTAAGAGTCCATATTGTTACCATAAACTTCCTCTTTATTTTCTTAATTTTAAATTATTATAATTATAATAATAGTTTTCTTTAAATTTGGGTATAGGATACCGTAATATATCACAATAAATTTAGTATAGAAAGTGATTATTACAATATCTCCTTTAATATGGGTGAAAATTTTATTTTATACAATTTTTTTTCATAATTATCAGCAATATTAATAGTACAAAATAATTTTTTTTGATATATTAAATTAAATTAAATATTGGAGACATATATGAGATTTTTTATTTTCTTAATTATTTTTATTTTTTCATCAAATATTTTTTTTGGACAAACTTTTGCCGATGACCAAAGATTCAAAAAAAATGAGAACTGGAAAAAATATATTTCAAAAACAAAATCAAAATTATCTAAAGAAGCAGGGTCTGCTTTTGAGTATTACAGGTTTGAAGGTTTTGCACCAGCAAATGATTTTAACTATATTAAACAAGATATTGAAAAAAAATATAAGATAGCAAAATATGAATATGTTAAAATTAAAACAAAAGATAAATTAAAACTTGATGGATGGTTTATACCAGTTGAAAACGCAAAAGGAACTATCATAGTTTTACATGGTTATAGCTCTGACATGTCTTTTGGCTTGAGTCAATCAAAATTTTTGTTAGAAAAAGGTTACCAAATACTCGTTTATAATGCAAGATTTTGGCAATATTCAAAAAAGCCAGAAAAATTTGTTTTTTCTATAACCAAAGAAATAAGCGATGTTGGAGATGTTTTAGATTACGTTAAGACAAGAAAAGATGTAGACCCTACAAAAATTGGAATTTTTGGTTTTTCTCAAGGTGGTTTTAAAACATACCTTTCTGCTGCAAAATATTCTGATTTTAAAGTAGTAATGGTTGATGCTGGACCTGCTAATAGATACTGGTTTGATTCTAATCCAGATATATTAAAAGCAATTAAAGACAAAACAGGAGAAGATCCAACAGCCGAAGAATTTGACGTTTTAGCTCAAGTTGAAAAAATATCACCACGCCCACTACTTATTCTACACGGTGGAAAAGATAGCTTTGTCCCTACTTTTGTAAGCGAGTCAATTTTTGAGAAAGCAAAAGACCCAAAAGAGTTTAAAATTTTTGAAAATTCTAACCATTGTCTTGGTATGATGCAAAGTGATAAAGAAAGTTATATAAATACAGTTTCAGAATTTCTTGATAAATATTTGAAGTAATAATAAAATATTTAGCCACTGTGATATAGAGACCTGACAGATTTTTGAAGCCTGTCAGGTCTTAAATTTTATTTTGTTTTAAATTTTGATGTTAAAGATTGTAGCATATTTATATTTTCCGAATTAGAAATACTAAGTATTGATAACGCATTCACAGAATTAGCGATTTCATTTATACCCACAGTTATTTCTTTAATACCAGAGCTTGTCTCTTCGGACATATCTGTAATACTACCGACAGAATTTTTTATTACACTCATTTCTTGAGTCATTTCTTTAGAAGATATTTTTACATCTTCTGTTATGTTCAAAAGATCATCTAAAGAATTTATTACATTTTGACTATTAAAAGATAATTGTTCTATACCTGTTATTATTTCTGTGGTAGAACCTTCAAGATTTGTTATATCTACAACGATTTCGTTAATAGAAGTGCCAGTAGTTTTTGTTATATTTGTTGCTTTATTTATTTTTTCCATAATATCTTTTAATTGAGCAGAAATATTTTTTGAGTTATCAGAAGTTACTTCGGCAAGATTTCTAATTTCATCAGCAACAACAGCAAAACCTTTACCGTATTCACCTGCATGAGCTGCTTCTATGCTTGCATTCATAGCCAAAAGGTTAGTTTGTCCTGCAACATTCTTTATTATTTTAATCATATCAAGGATAACCCCTGTTGATTTTGAAATATCCTCAATTGCTAATAAAGAATTTTTCATATTATCTTCACCAAGTCTTGTTGCTCCAACGAGTTTTTCTGAAAGTTTTTTATTTTGGTCTGTGAAAAATGCTATGTTTTTAATTGATTCAATTATTTTTTTTACTAAAGAAGAAGAGGAAGTTATAACAAAAGATTGATTGTTAATTAACCCATCGACTTTTTTTAAGAAATCATTTATTTCACTTATTGAAGCATTTGATTTTGAAATTTCTATATTTAAACTCTCAAGTCTTTTTTCTATTGAAGTCATTATAGCAGCCATTTGTTCAAGTGTAGCAGAAACTTCGGACGAATTTGCAGAAAGTAAATTCCCATTTTCTATACTTTTGCAAACAACTTCTTTTAACTCTAAAACCATAGAATTTAATTTTTCTACAAATGTATTAAAATTTTGTGAAAGATAACCAATTTCATCATCTCTTTTAACATCTATTCTTTTTGTTAAATCGCCTTCACCTTTTGAAATATCATTTAAAACTCCCTGTATTATTTTAATATTATCCAAAATCATATTCTTAAAAATAAAAAATATTACTCCTGCTATGATAGAAAAAAGAATAGCAAATTGTATAATAAAAGATAAAGCAAATCTTTGTATATCTTTATTAAAAAACTCTTTTGTTAAATATATATCAATATTACCCAAGTTATCACCATCTTTTAATAAATTTATTGATTTTTTTATCATATCACCTTTGATTAGAGTTTTTTGTTTTTCAAAATCTTCAATATTTATTATTTCCCATTTATCATTTTTAATTTTACCTCTATAAAAATTTTGTTTTGTATCATAAATAATAATAGCAAAAAGGTTTTGTTCTTCCATTTCTAAAGATAAAATTTTTAATACCTGATCTTCATCAAAATTCCATAATGGTTGAATTAGACTATTAGAAGCCCTATTTAATATAATATCAGCCTGTTTTCTCATAGAATTATTTACCTTGTCTGTTTCGGCTTTTATCGAAAGAGTTATAAAGAGCCCCATGAGAAATATAATTATTATAAATAATCGTAATATTACTTGAACTGTTATTGATTTTTTTGCAGACATAAATACCTCTCTTACTAAGGTTTCCCTTAAAATAAATTTAATAAATTATTTGAAAAAAACAAACATATATTTAAATATACTATAAATTGATGAAATTGTCACCAATTTCATCAATTTATAGTATATAATCAAACTCGTATAACTACTTATTATATAATGAATTATAATTATTATTTACAATCCATTTTATTATAGAAATTTTGACAAACTCAACTCGTTTGATTATAAAATAATTTAAGTTTATTTACTAAATTAATACTTTTATATATATAGTTGATAATAGAATATCCCAAAGAATCGACTTATTTCTTTAAAAAAATTAGAATATTCTATATATATTAATTATAACTTCTTTTTTTAAATATTACCAAAAAATGTTTTTTTACTTTTTATATAAAATATTGAATTTATATATTAAAATAAAAAACAACTAAATCTTTAATTTGTTTATGTATATTTCTTTATTAATATCAATTATAAACAAAATATAAATAAAATGCAATATTTCTATGTTTTTTATATATAATTTAACAAATAATAATCATTAACTCAAATATTGAATTATTATTTAATTATAAAACTTCACATAATGAGAATAAAGAAAATTACCTTTTTCTCAATAAAAGAATTCTAATTTTGTGAAATTATTTACTAATAGAATCCTTATGAGAGAGGTTTGTTTCAAAATTACTCTACAAAAAAAATTGTTTTAAAAATTTTAGTTGAAAATAATCAAAAAATGCTTTATAATAAGGGGTTACTAAAAAACAGTAATTTATTACGATGTTTTTTATATATAATTTTTTTATCATTTACCTATATTCGTTTACGGGTAAAATGTATATTTCTGCAAATCTTAAAAGTATTTGTAAAAATTCTGGAGGAATAGTGGCAAATCCATCTAATCCCCTTATAATTCAAAGCGATTCTTCTTTATTGCTTGAGGTTTATAATGAGAAATTCGAAATTGTAAGAAATGAGCTTACTAAATTTGCAGAATTAATAAAATCACCAGAGCATATTCATACTTATAAAATTTCTGCATTAAGTTTATGGAATGCAGCAGCAGCTGGGGTTACTCTAAATGGAATTTTAGATTTTCTTAATACGCATTCAAAATTTGATTTACCTCAAAATGTAATGATAGAAATAAAAACTATTTATAATAGGTTTGGCATTGTAGAAATTGTTAAGTATGAACAAAACCCTACAAAGTTAATATTAAATATAAAAGATTCTAATGTAGAAAAGGAAATAATATCTAATCCAAAATTAAAGAAATTTTTAATTGAAAAAATTGAGCCCCAAAAATATCTGATAAACCTTCTTGAAAGAGGCGATCTAAAAATAGCCTGTTTTAATTATAATATTCCAGTTTATGACATCGCAGGCTACACAGATGGAGAGCCTTTGGATATAAAAATAAGAGATGTTGCTTTATCTGGACATCGCTTTAAATTGAGAGACTATCAACTTATGGCAGCTGATGCGTTTTATATGTCTGGAACAAATATGGGAGGACATGGGACAATAGTTTTACCTTGTGGTGCAGGTAAAACTATTGTCGGTATAGACATAATGTCAAAAATTAAAACAAATACGTTAATTTTGTGTACAAGTGTTTCTGCTGTTCATCAATGGATTAGAGAAATACTCGATAAAACTCATTTAACAGAAAATGAAGTTGGTGAATATACAGGAGATAAAAAAGAAATTAAGTCAGTTACAGTTTGTACATACCAGATTTTAATTTATAGGAAGAGTAAAGAAGATGATTTTACTCATTTTTCTGTTTTTCAGAGTAATAAATGGGGATTTATAATTTATGATGAAGTTCATTTATTACCAGCCCCAATTTTTAAAATTACTGGAGAGATTCAGAGTACAAGACGGCTTGGGCTTACTGCAACTTTGGTAAGAGAAGACGAGCACGAAAAAGATGTTTTTTGTTTAATTGGTCCAAAAAAATTTGACACCCCTTGGAAAGTTTTAGAAAAACAAGGATGGATTTCGGAAGCAAAATGTTTTGAAATAAAACTTCCTCTTCCAAAAGAACAACTTATGGAATATTTAATTGCAGATCAGAAAGTAAAATTTAATATAGCTGCAAAGAACACATTAAAGTATCAAGTTGTAAAAGATATTTTATTAAGACATTATGGGCTTTCTATTTTGGTCATAGGGCATTTTATTGACCAATTAAAAGAAATTTCAGAAGAAATTAAAGCACCTCTTATAACAGGTAAAACTGTAAATTCGATTAGAGATCAGTTGTACAAAAAGTTTAGAAATGGAGAACATAAAGTTTTGGTTGTAAGTAAGGTTGCAAATTTTTCTATTGATTTACCAGAAGCATCTGTTTTAATACAATTAAGTGGAACTTATGGTTCAAGACAAGAAGAAGCACAAAGACTTGGTAGAATTTTACGACCAAAAGAAAATAATGTTTCTTATTTTTATTCTTTAACGACAAGGGATTCTATTGAAGAAGAATATGCTCATAAAAGACAAAGGTTTTTGGCTGAGCAAGGTTATAGTTATGAAATTGATTTTTGGAAGCAAGAGGAAATTATATGGGACAACAAGGATTAATGAAATTGAATTATTTAGAAGAAAATGAAGTAATTGAACTTTACGAATTATTTTTTGGAAAAATCTTAATTAAAAAACCAGATTTTTCTTATATTAATAATCTTACATCATCGCTTACAAAAGAGAGTTTTGTTAAATCGGTAATCGAAAAATTAACTCCACAAGAAATTGATGTATTAAAAGAATTATCTGCGAATATTTTTGTTCCTTATGATTTTATTGCAGAAAAACTACATATAATTTTGAAAATTCCAACAAATATTATAAATAAGGCAATATCAAATTTATTACTAAAAAAAATAATATTTTTAAGAAATAATACTACTCTTGTAATACCACATATTTATTTTCCACAAGAAGAAAAAACAATTAAATATTCTCTTATTTCTGAGTCAGAACTTAAAAATTATCATTCAAAAACATTGATTGATATTAATAATTTAATAAATTATTTTATTTCAAAAGATTTGACTTTTTCAAATGCAAACGCTGTTTACAAAAAAGATGGAGTTACAATTGAGGATATTTTTTTAAACTATTCTTCATTAAAAAGGTTGGAGTATAATTATATAAGCCATTTTTTTTGTGCTGCTTTTAGAGATAAAACTGGAAATATAAATTTAGATAATATAAAGTCTTATTTCAACTTACCAGAAGTAGAAAAATCTTTATTTTTTGTAAGATTTACATTTCCAGAAGCTTATGCTATATTAACTCATTTTTATTCTTTTGAAAAAGATATAAGAATTGATATGGAAGAATTAAAAAAATTATGGCTAACTTCTTTTCTTTTAACTAATTATGTTACAACGCCATTAAAATTAGATATTAATAACATTCTACATTTTTTAAAAGAATTAAACCTTGTACAAATTGATAATAATACAATAATAATAAATTATTTTACAAAAGATTCGATTTACGAAAAAATGGATGTTAGAGTTACTTCAAATTTTAACCTTTATATAAACGCGAATTCTAATGACAAAGATTTTTATATACCAGCTTTGTTTGCTGATATGATAAAATATAATAAAATTGTAGAATACGAAATTACAGAAAGCTCAATTAAAAGAGGAATTCTTTTTGGTTTTAGTTTTGATTTTTTTATTAATTATTTAAAACAGATAAATATAAATTTGTCAGCAAATGTAGAAGCAACAATAAAACAATGGTTTGATAAATACAATTCTTTTTTTTATATTACTGGTACTTTATTTTTTTGTGAAACAGAAGAAAAAGCACGAATAATAAAAACAATTATAGAAAATAAAGTTATAAAAGCTTACGAAGTAAAGAAAAATGAAATATTTTTAATTCCAGAAGAAGAAAAATTATCTTTTTTCAACTTTTTGACAAAATCTGGAATTAATTATTATCAAAAAGATTTAACTAAAGAACAAGAGATCATAAGCCCACAAATAATCAATTTAACAAAACATTTAGATTTTTTTAATGAGGAATGATCATGGCAAAGTCAAAAGTTGCAATAATTAGATGTAAAAATTATGAACCAGAAACAGTTTATATTTCAATTAAAAAAGCGTTGAGTTTAATTGGTGAAATGTCATCCTTCGTAAAAAAAGGTGAAAAAATCCTTCTCAAACCAAACATACTCGCAGGAAGAAACCCAGAATTAGTAACAACTACACATCCTGCAATTTTTGAAGCAACAGTAAGACTTTTGAAAGAAGAAGGGGTTGAGGTGAGTTACGGGGATTCGCCAGGGTTTGATCCTCCTATTGTCGCTTTAAAAAAATCTGGCATTACTGATATTGCAGAAAAATATAACGTGAAGCTAGCCGACTTTGAAAGAGGAAAAAAAGTTGATTATCCTGATGGCTATTATGGTAAACAATTTGATATAGCTTTTGGCGTTTTGGAAGCAGATGGGATTATAAGCCTTTCAAAAATGAAATCACATCAACTTACTCGAATTACAGGTGCTGTAAAAAATCAATTTGGTTGTATTTATGGCTTAAATAAGGCACGTTTCCATGTAAAAATACCAAATGCAACAAATTTCTCTAAAATGCTTGTTGAATTAACCAAATTCTTAAAACCAAGATTATATATTATGGATGGTGTTATTGCAATGCAAGGAAATGGACCTGCAAGTGGTGAACCTGTTAATATGAACTGTATCATAGTATCTGCTGATCCAGTTGCAGTTGACAGTGTTTTTTGTAGAATGGTGAATCTTCCACCTGAGTACATACCTACAAATGTTTACGGTAACGAAATAGGGCTTGGGAATTGTGATTTTTCTGAAATTGAGTTAGTTGGTGATGATATAGAAACTTTTGTAAAGAAAGACTTTGATATACCACATAAACCTGTAAAAGATAATGCAGTGTTTAAATTTTTACTACCTCTCAAAAATTTAATTACCCCACGACCTGTAATAAAAAATAACAAATGTGTTAAGTGTGGAATCTGTGTTAAAGCCTGCCCTGTTGAACCAAAAGCAGTATTCTTTAAAAATGATGATAACCAAAAATCACCTATTTATGATTACAAAAAATGTATTAGGTGCTATTGCTGTCAAGAAGTTTGCCCTCACAAGGCAATTTCTGTAAAAACACCATTACTTGGTAAAATATTTGGGTAATATATTATTCTCTCACAGAGTTTCATTTATTTCTTTTTTGAATCCTTATTACCTTTTCTAATTCGTTTTTATTTAAACCTGTATTTATATGTTATTTATAAGAAAACACCTTCTTTAAAAAGATTAATAGTATCTTCAATCTTACCCTCAGTTTTACTTTCTTCTTTTAATTTCATAGCAATAGTCATAGATTTACTACCTCCCTTTTCTGAAATTTCTTTAATTATTTTCATCCATATCTTTAGAAATTCACATCTTACGGAGAATTTGCTCCCTTGTAATCGTTTGTGCCAATATCGCTTGTATAGGGTTGGCAAATTACATTGAAATAGTAATCAATTTCATTTGGATTTTTTATATCATTTGGCAGAGTGTTAGACCTTTTTCGTAAAAAAATATCGTTTTCTACAAGTAAGCCACCAGTGGTTATTCCGCACATTTCATTCTTATTTATCCAATAAAAAGTTTTTATTTTAGGGTTGATTTTTATTTTTCCTAAAAAACATTTAATAATCGCTCCTTGTTCTTTTCTTAAATAAATTTCACCACCCGAATTTTCAAATTGGACATTACCTTCCATAAATGTAACTATAATTTTATTGTTTATATCATTTGCTTTTTTTGCCATAACTACCAAAAAACCATTTGCCAAGTACAATTCCATACTTGCTTCACTTTTTTTAACTCTTATGTTATCAATTATAACTTTAGATAACTGATTTATAGTAACATAAGTCCCTTCTCCAAGTTCTAAGCTGAGTTGTGAATTAAAACCTGTGAAAATTTCTGTGCCACCAATCAAAACATCCTCGACCGCAACACTTCCCCATTTATCATCTCTAAATTTAATATCAACATTTCCTTTTTTTTCAATAACTTTTATAGGAAGCTCTTGAGAATAAATAGCAAAACAAAAAACAAAAATATAAAACAAAATAAATTTTTTCATAGCATTCTCCAAAATTATAACCACCAAGACCTGTTATGTTTCAAAAATCTGACAGGTCTATTTATAGCCTTATATAATAATTATACTTTTATAATAGTAAAATTTCAATTTTTTTTAAAAATTTTCTTAGTAATAAATTTAATTTCTGGTATTTTTAGTAAAAATGAAAATAAAAAGTAGATTCCACCCAAAATAGAGCCAAATACAAAAATATTTAGAAGCGAATTAAGTTTTACATTTTGGCTAAATTGTATATTTGAATGTAGAATAAGTCCAATTATAAGTATAATAGTAGAAATTAAAACAATTTTTACAATATCAAAAATTATTTTTTTTGGAAATTGGCTAAATTTTTTCTCTTTTATGTTTAGAATCTTAATAAAAATCAAAAGTAGTATAGCCTGAACTATAAATCCAATGCTTCTTCCAAAGGAAAGTCCAGATACTGCAAGTTTTTTTGACATGTAATAAGAAAGTGTAATTGTAATAAATATCGAAATTAATGCAATAATCATAGGGACTAAAGATTTTTTTTGAGAATAATAAAATTTTACTACAATTATTGTTATTGATAAAAAAGGTATTCCAATTAAGTAATACATTAGAGCATCGGCAGTAATTAAAATATCATTTTGACCAAATTTGTTATATCCGAGTAAGATTTCTACTATTTCTTTCTTAAAAATTATCATTAAAATAGTCAATGGTAAAATAAAAAATAAAAGTCCTCGTAGTTTTTCAAATAAAGACTCAAGGAGTTTATCAAATTCGCACTCATTATAAAGTTTAACAAAAATGGGGAATGCGGTAGTCGATATGCTCACAGCTATTATTCCATAAAAAATCATTCCAATATTTTCTACATTATCAAAAATAAAAATTGAGCCTATAAATATAAAAGATGCAAAATTCACCAAAAAAAACCTAATTATCTGATCTCCACTAATAGCGATAATTCGAGGTATTGCAACCAAAAATAATTCTTTCACATCCTTATCAAATTTTGGAAGGCTAAAATAATATTTAAACCCATTTATAGCACCACCTATCATTTGTATTAAAAAGTGTAGTATTCCACCCAAAACTACGCCCCAAACAACACCTTCTATACTCAAAAAATTTGCAAAAAAAACAACACCTATGATAATACCTACATTATAAGAAAGCATAGCAAATGAATAAAATGCAAATCTCTGTATTGCATTAAGATAAGAACCAAAAATACCCGAAAGTGTAATAAATAAGACTTGTAGTAATAAAATACGAGTCAATTTGATTGTAAGTAGAATATTTTGATTGTTTTCCCAACCTGTAACTAAAAAGTTTTTTACAAAAATAGGTGCAAAAAAGAAGGCTATTAGTAAGAAAAAACTCATTAATATAAAGAAAAAGTTTAAAAATTGCGAACACGCTTTATTAAGTTCTTCTTTGTCTTCTTTTTTGAGTAATCCAGTAAAATATGGTATTAATACGATAGAAATGGAGCCTGCTGCTACAAGATTAAAAATAATATCTGGTAACTTAAAAGCCGCTGTATAACAATCATTCAACCCAGAACTTTGCGTAGCTCCATAAAAAGCAGCAAGTAAAGTTGAACGAAGTAACCCCAAAACTCGTGATAAAAAAGAAAATATTGCAATAAGTAACGTAGCCCTAAAAAAATGTTTTTCACTCATAGAGTTGGGATTATAATTAAAGGAACATATTTTGTCAAATTTTTTTGCAATAAAATAAATTTAAAAAGAGATGTTTAAAAAAAAACACTCCGTTGACAACGAAGTGCTTTTATAAAGGAGTAAGTTTTTTTTGTTCAAAAATCATATTCAAAGTTTTCTAAAAATCTAATTAAAATTGTATGAGCTTTTACAACCTAAATTAGTGTTTCTTATTAAGTGTAATATATAATTATTTTATTAAAAAGTCAATACTTATTTTTAAAAAAAAATAAAAAAATACAAAAATTTTAATGTTTTTTTAATTATTGTTTATTAAAAATGGATTTGGGTCTATCACTAGGGACGAATCTACATTTCTATTGTTGGATTATTTAAAAATTTATCTATCAACCCAAATGTCGAATTAAAATTTTTAGAGATTTTAGCAACAGAATAACAAAGAATTTTGCAGAAATTTTATCGGAAATAGCTTTTTTAACTTGTCATTGGCAGTGTTATTTTAAAATTTGAACCATTATTTATTTCGCTTGTAACTTCAATTTTACCAAAATGCTTTTCTATTATTTCTCTCACTATTGATAACCCAAGTCCTGTGCCAGTTTCGCCTTCAGTACCAGGTCTTGATGTTTTAGAAAATTTGTCAAATAAATGATTTAATTTTTCTTTTGAAATTCCTATTCCATTATCTTTAACAGAAATTGCAACGAAATCTTTTGAATTATCATTAATTTTATCAATTACAACTTCTATCACACCATCTTTTTGTGTAAATTTTATCGCATTTGATAATAGATTATTGAAAACTCTAAGCAAAGCATTGTTATTGCCCATAACATTTAATTGGGTATTTGCTCTATTAATTATTGAAAGGTTTATTTGTTTTGAATTAGCAATAATTGTCATTGGTTTAGCAGCATCTTCAATAGTGTTTATAATATTTATACTACTAAATTCGAGAGTTTGTTCAAATTGAATTTTTGCAATATCCAATAAATTATTTATAACAGATTTGAGAAATTCTCCTGCGGTACCAATCAATTTTATAAATTCTTTATCATGCTCTTGAATATAATCTTTCTTAAGTAGAATATTTGAAAAACCAATAATTCCAGTCAAAGGGGATTTTAAATCATGTGAACAAACTGCTAAAAAGTCATCTTTTAATTTATTTAAGCGTTTTAATTCTACAATCTTATGTTCTAAAGCTTTATTTAATATAAAATATTCAAGATGAGTATTTAGTCTTGCAATAAATTCTTCTTTAATAAAAGGTTTTGTAATATAATCACTACAACCAACCTTAAAAACATCAAGAATTTTATCTTGTTCTTCTTTTTTTAACATCATTATTATAGGAATTTTTTTTAATCCAAGTTGATTTTTTATTTTAGCACAGACCTCATTTCCATTCATTTTAGGCAAACTATAATTTGTTATAATTAAATCCACCTTGTCTGGGTAAAGTCTTATAAAATCAATAGCATTATTTCCATCTGAAGTCGTTAGAACGTTTGCCCCATGCTCTTTTATAATACTTGATACTAAATTGGATGATTGAACATTATCGTCTACGATTAATATATTTACACCAGCAAAAATATTCTTAGGATTTTTAATCATCTCTAAAATGTTTACAATATCCTGTTTATTGAATGGTTTTGTAATAAAACTTGTGGCTCCAGACTCAAATCCTTTTACACGCCCTTCAAGAGTATCTACATTTGTAACAAATATTATAGGTATAAATGATTTACTATCTCTTTCATGTTCAAGTTGTCGTATAATCGAGCAAGCCTCATAACCATCAATCCCATCCATTTCAATATCCATCGTAATTAGGTCAATAGAATTTTTTTTAAATAATTCTATTGATTCTTCACCTGATGCGGCTTCTAAGACTTCATAATCCATTCCAGATAAAATTGCTTTTAAAGTGAATCTAATAGTTGTACTATCATCAACAACTAATACTTTCATAAAAAACCTTTAATTTGTATAATAAATCAATACTTTTAATGATAGGAGATTTTAGACTTCCCGTCAAGGGAAAATATAGAAAATCTTAAAATGGAATAAATTTAGAATATTAAGATTTTTTTTTACTTTCAATATCTGTCAGGTCTCGTTTATCAGCAAATTGAATATCAGTGATTAAGAGGGTAAATTTTCCCTTGACTTTTAATAACAAATTGCTATATTTTAACTATGAAAAGTTATCACGACGAAATGTTTAAATCCAATTTCACTAAAAAAGAAAATGCTATTGATTTGATTAATAATACTTTTCCAGAAGAAATCAAGAATAATCTATTATTGGAATCTCTAGCTCTTGATAATAATAGTTATACAGACAGTAAGTTAAAAAAATATTTTAGCGACTTGGTTTATACTTGTAATTATAAAAACGTAGAGATTAAAATAGCATTA
>MIAN01000006.1 GCA_001829125.1 Spirochaetes bacterium GWB1_27_13
AGAGATGACGAAAAACAATTTATAAATAATTGTTTTGATGCTGAAAAACTTGATAATGCTTTGGATGAGTTTGTTTTTGCTGATAATAAGATAAAAGTGTTGAATTGTTTAAAATAATAATAAATAAAATATAATTCTAACTCAAACCAAACAAATCAATATCAATATCTTATAATATCTTAAATATGTATTATATATTCTTAATATAATAAAAATAATAGATTAAATCTAAATAAAAAATTAATTTGTAACACTAAAATTCCAATCATATTCTATAATCAAACGAAGCGAGTTTGTCAAAATTTTTAGAACACAATTGATTGTTAATTACAATCATAACTTATTAGATAATAATGAATTGCGTGAGTTTGATTATATACTATAAATTAATGAAATTGGTGACAATTTCATTAATTTATAGTATATATTAGTCTCTTGACTGATAAAATTTTTCAGTATATAATTAAATTTGTCTTAGAGTTTGGATTTGGAGAAAAAAAATGAAAAGTTTTATTGATATTAGCTATGAAAAAGAAGAATTTTTTAATATAATAAAAGAAAAAGATGTAGAAAAATGGATAAAAAAAGTATTAAAAGAATTAAATCTAAAAAACAAATCTTGTTCTTTATTTTTTTGTAAAGATGAGACGATTAGAGAATTAAACAAAAATTATAGAAATAAAGACTATGTTACAGATGTTCTTTCATTCTCCCAACTTGAAGGTGATGTTATAGAATCCTCTAACTTCTTGGGTGACATAGTTTTATGTGTAGATCAGGCTATTAGGCAAGCCAAGCAGTACGAAAACGATGTTTTGCAAGAAATTAGTTTTTTAATTTTACATTCTATACTGCATTTGCTTGGACATGATCATGAAACTGACAATGGAGAGATGGAAGAACTCGAAAAAAAAATATTTCTAAAATTAACAGGAGTAGTCATTGAGTAAACAAGGTTTTTTAGGAAAAATATTTAACAGTAAAGAAGTGCCGCAAATAGAAACTTTATCAAATATCGTAAAAAAATATGAAACTACGATAAATGATTATGACAAAAAAATGATTATGAACATTCTTAATTTAAGTTCTATTACGGTTAAAGAAATTATGGTTCCGAGAGTAGATGTTGTTTCTATTGATAAAAATGTAGAAATAGCAGAAATTATTAAGATTGTTGATGAAAAAGGTAGAACAAGACTTCCTGTTTATGAGGAAAATCTTGACAATATAGTTGGTGTTCTACACTCAAAGGATTTGTTAAAATATTTTACAAAAAAAGTAGAATTTGATTTATCAAAAATAATTAGATCACCGCTTTTTGTACCAGAGGCAAAAAATATCAATGATTTGCTGGCTGAACTTAGAGAGAAAAAGACACATCTTGCTGTGGTTGTTGATGAGTTTGGTGGAATGTCTGGAATTGTTTGTCTTGAAGATATAATTGAAAGAATTGTTGGTGAAATTCAGGATGAGTTTGACAAAGAGACTGAAGATATTATTAAAATTGAAGAAGGTAAATATCTTGTTAATCCAAGAATTACACTTGAAGAATTAAATGATGAGATAGGAACTGATTTTGAAGAAGATGAAATTGACACACTTGGTGGACTTATTTTTATGATATTGGGTAAAATTCCTACAAAAAACGACAAAATTGAATATAAAAATTATTTATTTACAATAGAAGCAATTTCTGGTAGAAAATTAAAAAAAATAAAGTTAGAAATTATAGAAAATAAAGAAGCAGTAAAAGATGAAAGTTAAAATTATTTTTTTGTTTGTTTTTATAACAACACTTGTTTTTGGCGAATCTGCAATCGACTTTTTTAATAAAGGAAAAGAATCTTTTTTTTACGAAAAATATGAAGATGCTATTTTTTATTTTAAAAAAGCCCTTGAAATTAATCCAAATTATATTGAACCAAATTTGGAACTTGCGAGATTGTATTTTGATATTGAAAATTATGATTATTCATACAACTATATTACAAAAGCCTTGAAATTAGCACCGTTAAATGATGAACTTATAATTTTTTCTGCTGATATTGATACAAAATTAAAAAAATATGATATTGCCGAAAAAAAATACAAAAACATTCTTAATAAAAATCCTCTTAACATAAAAGCTTACAATGGGCTTGCAAATCTTTATTTATTAACAGAAAGAAAAATTTTAGCAAAAAAATCGTTGGAAGAAATTTTAAAATCAGAGCCAACTAATTTTACTGCAATTTCTTTACTTGCAAGATATTATGAGCCATTAGATAAAGCAAAATCAGAAAAATATTACGTTATGAATGTGGAAAACAATTCACTAAATCCAGAATCTTATTTTTTATACTCTGTTTTCTGTTTTAAAAATAATAATATTTCAAAAGCTATTGATAATGTAAACATTGCGATTAAAATTAAAGATACTTTAAAATATCAAAAGTATTATGGGAAATATACTCTGTTTTTAAATCAAGGTGACTTAGCTTTAAAAATATTCAAAGAACTTTTACAAAAATCTGATATAAATTATCTAAATTATTATCATCTTGGTTACGCATATTATTTGATCTCTGATTTCAATAATGCTAAGACTGCTTTAACAAAAAGTTTAGGCTTGAGAGAAGACGATGAGGTTACCTCGTATTTTTTAAACCAAATTCTTATAAATAAATTTAATGTTGATGATGAGACACGAAAACTAAGAAGCGAATCCTACTATAAAAAAGCATTAAAGGCAAAACAAGAGTCTTATTTTGATCTATATATTTTTAATTTGAAAGAATCTATTAGAATTTATCCAAAAAATGTATTAGCAAGATTGGAGTTAGCTGAATATTATAAATCGCAAAATCTTAACGAAAGATATATAAAAGAGTTGAAAATTGCATTAAAATATACAGATGATGTAAATTTGAAAGATAAACTCGAAATAGAGCAAAATTTGATTTCTTATAGACTTGGTGATGATTGGGGAATCGAGCAGTATGATATTAAAGAAGATTCTTTTAATATACCGTTATTTGTTGTCACAGAAATTAATAATTTGCACTATAATTTTGGAAAAATTTATGGAAGGGTTTTAGTTGCTGGCTCTTATGAAAAACAAAAATTTGAGTTTACTATTATGGATGAAAAAGAATATTCCACACCAGAAAAAATGCAAGCTGCAAAAGAAAAAAAATCCCCTTTTTATATGGATTTATATGTAAAAGATATGGCAAATTCAATAGATGTAGTACTACAACTAAAAAATGCAGGTAATAATTCTACAATAAAAGAATATAAAACATTTCAAATTGGGAATGACAGGCTCATATTATCTGCAAATACACTTCTAAGAAGAATTGATACCGATATGCCGTTTAAAGCACATATAATTAAAATATCTAATGATAAAGCTTTGATTAACGCAGGAAGAAGAGCAGGTATTAATCTAAAAGATAATTTTTTGATAATAACAAATCAATCATACAATATAGAAATGGCAAGACCAAATTTTATTTACAATAATGAAGACATAAAAGGTTATGGAATGATTGTAAAACTCGACGAAAATATTGCAGAACTTAAATTTAAAGATAATGATTATTTTAAAGACATTGATGTTGATGATATTATTATTTATAAGAAATAAAATTATCCATAAATAAACAAGGGGTAACTACCCCTTGTTTCCATATTCTTCCATTAAATTTAAATTTTTACCTCCAATCATTTGACAAAAATTACTAAAAGGGTTAAAATTTAGTAATTTCTAAAAAATATACCATTTTGGGAGAATATCTTTATGAATAATATCATAAAATTTGATGGAAATACTTTATATAAAGTAATAAAAATATTACTTTTTTCATTAGTATTAATTTTTTTATATTATTCTTCAAAGGTAAATTATCTATTATTTCATACAATATCAGAAGGATTTAGCATAATTATTTCTTTTATGATATTTCTTATTGCTTATCTTGCTAAAGAAAATACAGATGAACCAAATTTGACATTTTTAGGATTATCTTATCTATCTATAGGAATAATTGATCTTTTACACACATTATCATATAAAGGAATGGCGATATTTACTGATTATCAGTTTTATGCTAATCAATTATGGATCGTTGCAAGATATATGGAAAGTTTAAGTTTATTAGTTTTTGTATTTTTGTATTATCTAAATATAAAAAAAATAAATTTATTATTAGTCTCTGTAATTTATTTTATTATTACAATTTTATCAATACTATCGATATATTATTGGAAAATATTTCCAATATGTTTTGTTGAAAATCATGGACAAACATTATTTAAGATTATAAGTGAATATATTATTATAGGTATTTTATTACTATCTTCGATTTTATTTTTACTAAAAAAAAATCATATTGTTAAACACTTATTCTACAATATCTTATTATCAATAATAGCAACTATAATAAGTGAATTTTGTTTTACATTATATATTTCAAATTATGGAACACCAAATTTCATTGGACACATATTTAAAATTATATCTTTTTACTATATATATAAATCAATAGTAGTTATCGGTATAAAAGAACCATACAATTTGTTATATAATAAATTAAAAGCAAATGAGCAGAGATTAATTGAGCTAAATAATACAAAAGATAAGTTCTTTTCTATAATAGGACATGATCTAAAAAATCCTTTTTTTAGTATTATGGCAGTATCAAATTTGCTATTAGAAAATTATGATACAATGGAAAACGAGCAAAAAAAAGAATTTGTTAATCTTATAAATAAATCAGCAAACAGTTCGTTTAAATTATTGGAAAATTTACTGTACTGGGCTAGATTGCAAACAGGAAAAATTGATTATAATCTAATGAATCTTGATATTAATGAGATTATAACAGAAACTATAAATTTCTTGAATAATATGGCAAAATTGAAAAACATATCTATAATTTACAATAATGGTAATTCTCTTTTTGTTACAGCTGATAAAGATATGTTATCTTTATTAATTAGGAATTTATTGTCAAATGCAATAAAATTCACAAAAGAATACGGCAAAATCGAAATAAATGTTAATAATAAAATTGATAATGTCACAGTGTCAATAAAAGATAATGGCGTTGGAATGTCTTCAGAAATATTAAATAAAATATTTAAAATTGATAGTAATATTTCAATGAAAGGTACTAATAACGAAGAAGGAACAGGCTTGGGATTGATATTGTGCAAAGAATTTATTGAAAAACACAATGGTAAAATCTGGGTTGAAAGCGAAAAAGATAAAGGGAGCAATTTTATCTTTTCAATACCAAAAACAAAAATGTAATAATATTTTAGTTTGGTATATACTAAATTCTATTTCTTACGATAATTATTATAACCAGAATTGGCTCTATCTATGGAAAAAATGGTAGCTACCCATTGTTTTCATAGTAGGGACTATTAATTTTTGTGAGGTATTATGAAAAAGCTAATTGTTATATTATTCGTTTTTTTTATATCTTTTTATTGTTTTTCTCAAAAAATTTCAGGTATTACTACGACTCTTATAATTATAGAAGAACAAGAAAATGATACTTTTGTTAATGACTCCACACCTTTTACAGATGGAATTTTTAATGCAATGTGGGAAAAAGAGTTTATATTTTTTGACATGAAAATTGATAAACCAATTAAAGTTGTTTCTGGTATGCTTGAAATTCAATCTTATGTAAATGATGCAAGAGGTGCAGGGGCTGATTCTATTCTACTTATAAAATTTAATTATAAGACAAAAAAAGAAGGTGCAGGGATTAGGCTTAGTGCAACAGAGGCTCTTTATAATTTATATTCTCTTAACACGATGAAATCTCTTAGAAACGGTAAAATAAAGTTAAATATAAGCGAATATATTGAAAATAACGATAAAAAGAATGCTTTTTTAAAGAATACAGGCAATGATATACTAAATGACATCTATAAATAGTATAAAAAAACTCTCCTTATCTATATTTTTTTTGTTTATGATCTCTTTTGTTTTTTCAAAAGAGATCGTAATTTTTTTTGTTTGCTCAGGTTTTGATAATTATTCCCAAAAATTAGAAACATTCCAAAAATATAAAAAAGAACTAATCGAATTTTTTCCATTAAGTTACTATTCTAAATACTTAGATTTTAGTCTTATAGACGATAATAAATTAGAAAATCTTGTTAAAATAACAAAATATAATCATTTTGATATAAAAAAAGACGAATTTATAAAAGAAAAGTCACAATTTGATAACAAATTATATCTAATTATATTTATTATAAAAAGCCAAATAAGTAAAGGACAGGGTGGGACGATTGAAGGTGTGAACGTAATATTAGCAAGTTCAAACTCAAAATCTGGCGTTATTAGCCATGAGTTTTGTCATTCTATCTTTAAGCTTGGCGATGAATACTCTGGTAGCATTCCTTTTCCACCATCACAAAAAGAAATTAGCCAATATAAAAACTTATCTTTACAAAAATACAACTCTGATTGGGAGTATGTTAAAAAAGAAACAAAAAATGATTTAATAGGATATTATCCCGGCGGTTTAGAAAGATCAGAAGGTGTGTATCATTCTTATCCAAACTGTCTTATGAAAAACTTAAATAAAAGGCTTTGCCCTGTTTGTGTTTATTATGCGGTAAACATCCTAAATCAAATTACTTTAGAAAATTTGAATCTTTTAGATATTTTAAAAGATAATCAAACTACTATTGACTTTTAAGTTATTTAGACTTAAACTATATATATTTTGAAATATATAGAGTAATAATTCTGACATATCCTCAGTTTTCAAAAAAGATATTTTTAATACGAAGATTTAATTAAAAAATGAATTTTTCTTGTATTTCTTTGTGTCCTTCGTGTTAAAATTCTTTAATAAGATTAAAAATGAGAATTTGTTAGGGTAACAGTAGGATATATTCTAAGTAGAATTGTTTTTCGGAGAGAATTTAATGATCCGCCTAAGTGGTTATAGTACAATCGAAGAAATTTATAGTGGAAAATCTACAATAATTTATAGAGCAGTAGAAGAAAAAACTGGCAAAAAAGTAGTTTTAAAATTACTAAAAAAAGATTTTCCTACAAATCAAGAAATAGAAAACTTTGAATACGAATTTAACATTTCTAAAGAACTTTTAGATATAGAAGGTGTTCTAAAAAATTACGATATTGTAAGTTTTATGAATACCAAAATTATAATTATGGAGGACTTTGGAGGCATTTCATTAGATAAGGTTTTTAAAGAAAAAAAACTTGATTTAAAGTTGTTTTTAATTATAGCGATTAAAATAGTTTCTACTCTTGGTGAAATACATAAAAAACACATAATTCATAAAGATATAAAGCCTCAAAATATTCTTTTAAATCCAGATACAAAAGAAGTTAAAATTATAGACTTTAGTATTTCAACAAAACTTTCCAAAGAGCAACAAGAAATAAAAAATCCAGAAAACCTTGAAGGAACTTTATCATACATAAGCCCAGAACAAACTGGTAGGATGAATCGCTCTATTGATTATAGAAGCGATTTTTATTCTCTTGGTATAACATTTTATGAGCTACTTACACAAACCCCTGCTTTTATTGTTAATAGTGCAATGGAGTTAGTTCATAGTCAAATAGCAAAGATGCCAACACCTCCTGATGAGATAAACAATGATATTCCACCAGTTTTATCAAAAATGATTATGAAACTCATGTCAAAAAATGCAGAAGACAGATACCAAAGTAGTTATGGTTTAAAACTCGATCTTGAAAAATGTTATAATAGCCTAATCGAAAAGGGAGTGATAGAATCTTTTGAACTCGGAGAAAATGATCTTTCAGAAAGATTTCAAATCCCAGAAAAACTTTATGGAAGAGAAAAAGAAATTCAATATTTATTGGATGTTTTTAATAATACTACTGATGGAAAAAAAGAAATAATTTTTGTAAAAGGACTTTCAGGCATTGGTAAGTCAGCCTTAATAAATGAATTACATAAACCAATAGTTAAACAGAAAGGTTTTTTTATTTCTGGTAAATATGATCAATTTAGAGAAAATATTCCATACTATGCGGTAATATTTGCATTTCAAGAACTCGTTAAACAACTTATTTCTCAGAATAAAGATGTTTTAAATCAATGGAAAAAAGAAATTTTAAACATAGTTGGTAATAATGGTAAGGTTTTGACTGATATTATTCCAGAACTTGAGTTAATAATTGGAAAACAACATGATATGCAAATTTTAGCACCAGGAGAATCACAAAATAGATTTAATTTTGTTTTACAGAATTTTATTAAACTTTTTGCAAAAGAAGAACATCCGCTAGTTTTATTTTTAGATGATTTGCAGTGGATTGATAATGCGAGTCTAAATTTATTAAAAGTTTTACTTAGAGATGAAGAGTTAAAATATTTTTTATTTATTGGTTCTTATAGAGAAAACGAAGTTAATGAAAAATCTTTATTGACTGTAATGTTAGAAAATATTAGAAAAGAAGATTTTTCATGGCAAGAATTGAGACTTGAAGAATTAAAACTAAATGATATATCTTTACTTTTATTAGATACTTTTAGATCTCCTGTAAAGAAAACAGAACAACTTGCAGAAGTTGTATTTAATAAAACAAAAGGTAATCCTTTTTTTGTTGGCGAGTTTATAAAAAGATTATATAATGATAATCTTATCGAGTTTAAAAATAAATGGGAATGGGATATTGACAAAATTAGCAGTGCTAATATTACTGATAATGTTATTCAACTTATGGCAGAAAAAATTAAAAAATTAGATAGCGAAGCCTTATCAATTTTAAAATTAGCTTCTTGTATTGGGGTCAAATTTGATCTTAATTTAATTTCTGCTATTCTCAAAAAACCCGTTTATGAAATAGTTTTATCTTTGTTAGACAGCTGTTTAAATGAAGGAATGGTTGTAAAAAGTGGAAACGATATTAAATTTGTCCACGATAGAGTAAGAGAGGCTACTTATTCTTTAATAGAAAAAGAAGAAAAACAAAAACTACATTACAAAATAGGATTTTTATTATTAGAAAATTCTAAAGACGAAAATAGTGAAGATAAAATTTTTAATATAACTGACCAGTTAGACAAAGCAAAGGAAATATTAACTCAAGAAGAAAAGAATACATTAATTAAACTTAATTTGGAAGCAGGACTAAAGGCAAAAGGAAGTGTGGCTTTTGATGTATCTTTAAAATTGTTTAACGAAGCAATAGGATTATTGCAAGAAGATTGTTGGGAAAAAGAATATGATTTGACTATTCAAATTTATACGGAAAAAGCACAAGCCGAATTTTTAGTTGCAAATTATGAAAATGGTATTAAAATATCAGATTACATTCTATTAAAGGCAAAGAATTTAAAAGAAAAAATTAAAATATATCAACTCAAGATCGATTATTTTACAGAACATCATCGTGTAACCGAAGCTCTAAAAATAGGAAACGAAGCATTAAAACTTTTTAAAATAAAATTACCTATTAAAGGAAATCCTATACTATTAATAAAAGAATTAGCTATAGCAAAAAGATTGATAGGCAAGAAAAAAATAGAAGACCTTGTTGATTTGCCACAAATGAATAACGAAGAAAAATTTATTCTTGCAGATTTATTGTTACATTTAATAGCACCAGCTTATATAGGTAGTCCAAAACTTTTTCCAATTATAGTTTTAAAGCTTACAAATATATCTTTAAAATACGGTCTATCTGTATTTTCTCCTTATTGTTTTGCTTCTTATGCTGTTATATTATCAGCAGGACTTAAAGATTTTGAAAATGGATATAAATTTGGTTTGTTATCTCTAAAATTATTAGAAAGGTTAAATTCAAAACCATTGTTACCAAAAATTTATTTTCTTTACGGTGTGGGTTTAAATCATTGGAAAAATCATATAAAAGAAGGAATTTC
>MIAN01000007.1 GCA_001829125.1 Spirochaetes bacterium GWB1_27_13
TAAGTCCAATTTTTTCACCATTATTTATTTGCCAACTCAATTTTTCAAAAATAAGATTAGCTCCATAATATTTAGAAACATTATCAAATCTAATTAGAGACAAAATATTCTCCTTTAATTTATTTTTATCAGTTTTAATCTAAAAAATCTAATCAATCTATTTAATTTTTAGTTATAGATAAATTTTAAAATAACTAAAGTGTAGAAAATAAAATTATATTTTATTTTATTTTTTTTTGAATTTTTTCTGTCTGTCCCTTGCTCCGTCCCTAAGGGACGGAGCAAGGGACAGACCCAAAATCTATTTTTTTTAAAAATTATTTAGCTATTTAAAAAGTTATCCATAATTCTCAAAAATTTATACTAAGTTATACAATTTAATCTATGCAATCAGTGTAATAATATTTTGACAAATCATTTTAATTTACTATATCAAAAAAATCATAATTGGTAAATATAACTTGTTAGAAAAATAAGTTGATATACCAAAAAGTTTTTGATTAGTCAAAAATCATAAACTATAAATTAATGAAATTGGGACAATTTCATTAATTTTAGGTATATAATGTTAATATGTTATGACTTAATCCGTGACAATCTAATTAATCTGTGTTATATATTAAAAATTATTTTTTGAAGGATTTTTTAAAAATGAAAAAAATATTAATAGTAGCTTTATGTATAAATATATTATTCTCACTATTGACAATAACTAATAAATCAATATTAATTTTCAAATATAATACTATTATTCCTATTTTAGATTATTTTTATCTAATAATATTTGTTTTGATTCTATTTCTATCAATTATTCTTTTAATAATAAAAAATAAAAATATTCTACTTGTTTTTTTAACATTTCTTATGTCTTTAGAATTTATTGTCTCATTAATAAATTTTATTATGACTCTCTCACAATATTTTATTTTATCTGTTTTGATAGTAGGAATAATAAGTAAAATTATTACATTGCTAATTATTAGTTTTTTTGTTATATTTTTAATGAAAAACAAATAATTTAAAGTTTAACATAAATAAGGAAACAAATTGATACAATTTCGTAAAGCTAAAGATAGTTTTTTATACAATATAAAAAGTGAGAAATACTACGATTTTAGGCATAATACTAATATAATTGGGCATTCTCATAAAAAACTCACTAATTTAGTAAAAGATAGCATTTCTTCAGCGTGGAATTTACAAATTGATTCTATTTATCATAGGCGATTTATGAAATTTATGGAGACAAATTTTTCTGATAAATATCATATAAAATTTTCTTTTTCACTACAAGAATTTTTTTTGAAACTTTTTAATAAATTTAATAATAGTAAAATTGATATAATTGGCGAAAGATTTAAAAAATATATTTCTTATAATGAAATATCAATAAATAATGATAATAATAATGATTATAACATTAAAATATACGATTTTGCAGAAATTTATTTAAATTTTGGTGGAAACAAAGAAAAGATAAACAAATATGTAGAAGGTATTGATAAAAATAATCTTGCAGTTTTTAATTATTTTTGGTATCCTTCTTTTGAAATAAATATAAATAAAGCGGATATTGTTATTTTACCAGAGATTTATTGTGGTAATTTTAAATATGTGATAATTTTAATTTCAAAAGAGTTAAATGAATTTGCTAATTTTTGTGAAGAAATACATTCTGTTCCATCTTTATATCTTTCTTCATCTTTAAAAAATTATTATGTTGCAAAGAGTCTTGAAGAAAATAATATAAAAATTGAAAACAATGATTTTATTTTTGCAGATAGAATATTTTCTTATAAAAATATTTCACAAATAGATAATCTATACAATAAATTTTTGGAAAAAAATATATTATTAAACAATATTCCTCCTTTTTATAGTTATTTACCAATTAATTTAGAAGAATATCAAAGAAAATACGTCTTGAGGGCTTTTAATGATTAAGGATATATTTTTATCAGAAATTACATATATTATAATTGATATAACTATTGGGAGTCTTAGTGCTTTTTTTGGCGTTTTGGCTTATGGAAAAACCAAAAAACTTACTGGACTTTTTTTTGTATTATCAAGCATATTCCTTTATTTTGTTATGGTTTTTAGAATTTTTGAGATTTTAAACATATTTATATTAAAAAACTTTCTTTTTCATGGTATTCCTCTGTATTATTATGTAATTAATAATTTTCCGCCGATTTTTATGCTTATTGGTTTTATTTTTATGTTGAAGGAAAAATAATATTTTATGATAAACATTTCTCAAATATTTTCGGAATATAAAGTTATTCCAATAATTAATTGTTCAAATATTGATGAATTAGATAATAAAATAGAGATATTAAAAGAAATTGATTATAAAGTATTTGAAATAGTTATAAGAAACGAAAATTCGATTAATTTAATTGAATACGCCAAAAATAAGTATGATGACTTTATAATTGCTGCAGGCACTGTACTTAATGCAGAAACTATGGATATTGTTTCAAAACTCGGTGTTGATCTAATAATAAGTCCTGGTAGTTCAAAAAAATTAATTGATTTTTCAAAAACTATAAATATTCCTTATATTCCAGCTGCTGCGAGTATTACAGAAATTCAAAATTTAATAGAGGAAGGGTTTAAATTTATTAAACTTTTTCCTATATCTCTTTTGGGTGGTGTTGATTTTTTAAAGGCAATAGATTCTATTTACAAAAATACAGAAGTAAAATTTATTCTTACAGGTGGAATAAATTTAAAAAATTATAAAGATTATTTGGGATTTAACTCTGTTTTAGGGTTTTCGACATCTTCTTTTTTTGAAAAAAATATTTTATTAAAAAAAAGAAAAAATTTAAAAAAATACTTAATTAAATAGCAAAAAAATGATATAACACTGATTAGTACAGATTATATTTATTGTAATCAACTATCGTAATCTGTGTAACTTTGTGTTATATTTGGAGAAATAAATGATTAAAAAAATATTTTTTTTCTTGCTTTGTCAAATGTTTTTATACAATTTGGCATTTGGACAAAATACCAGTTCTATAACGATTGAAGTAACAAATGAAAAAAATAATTTTAAGCCTCAAGGTATTCCAACTAAAGGAAAAATAGCAGTTTTAATAGAATCGCATTTTGATGAACAAGAATTTGATGCTTTTAAAACTTTGTTTCCACAAAACGGATATGAAGTTGATTTTGTATCATATCTTTGGAATAATAAAGCACTGATTTTTAATGGAAATGATTTAAGAAAAAGAGTAAAAGTTACAAAAGATATAACTTTAATTGATATTAATGATTATAAGGCTATAATTTTAATTGGCGGATACGCGATGGATCGCTTAAGATATGATAAAGAAAGAAAAGATGGTGTTAAAAACGAATCAGCGGCTGTTTCATTTTTAAGAAAAGTTGTTTCTGATAATAAACTAAAAATTGGGACAATATGTCATAGTTTATGGTTATTTACAGCTTCTAAAGATTTATTGAATGGTAAAAAAGTAACTTGTGCTCACAATATTATAGATGATGTCGTAAATGCTAATGGTATAGTAATATATGAAGGTAATCAAACAGCTGAAATTGTAGTAGATGGTAATCTAATTTCATGTAATCATCCAAAAAATGTTGATAAATTAATTTCTAAGATGATAGAAGAAATTAATAACACGAATTAAACATATTAAAGATAATTACACAGATATAAATAACATCTGAATGATTGTCATTGTAATACCAACCCGTGTAAGTCTGTGTTAAGGATATAGATAATGATAAAAATTTGTGCCTTTGGCGAGCTAATGGTTAGATTAACAGCAAATAATAAATCAACTTTTTCTTCTTTGCCAGAATTTGTTGAATTTTCTTATGGAGGGGCTGAGGCTAATTTTTTGGCAAATTATGCAAATTTGGGTGGGGATTCTTATTTTATCTCTGTAATTCCAAATAATACTCTTGGTATAGCATCATTAAGACAACTAGCTAAATTTAATATAAATTATGATTTTGTAAAAAAAATTGATAGGGGTAGAATGGGGATTTATTTTGTAGAAGAAGGTATTGCAAATAGAGGTTCAGTAGTTACTTATGATAGGAAAGATTCTTCTATAAATTATTTGAAATTTGAGGATTATGATTTTCATGATATTTTTTCTCAAGTAGAGCATTTTCATATAAGCGGAATAACACCAGCTATATCAGAAAATGCTATGTATGCGGCTATTCGTTCTGTTAGGCTTGCTAAGGAAATGGGTCTAACTGTAAGTTGTGATCTTAATTATCGTTCTAAATTGTGGAATTATAATTTAAGAGACAAAAAAATTGACCCAGAACTTGTTATGAGTGAAATTGCCTCTTATTGCGATTATATTTTTGGAAATGAGACAGATATTCAACAGTTTTTCAAAATAGATATTCGCAAAAAAGAATATTTGTATGAAAATCAGGATTTAGTTTATTATGAAAATCTTTTACTTCAACTATCAAAAAGATTTCCACAAACAAATATTATTGCTTTGTCTATTAGGAATTCAAAAAATTCTAGTATTAATTATATGGGTGGAGTTTTATATAAGAGAGAAACAAATCAATTTTATTTTTCTCAAAACATTGATGGCGACTTTGAAGAATATTTAATTGACCCAGTTGTAGATAGAATTGGGTCTGGTGATGCTTTTAGTTCTGGATTCATTTTTGCTTTAAATAAATATGAAAGTTTGCAGGATACGTTAGATTTTGCAGTTGCATCATCTGTATTAAAACATAGTTACAGAGGTGATTTTAGTTATGCAACTTTAGCTGATATTGAAGATTTGATGAAAGGTAATATTTACGGAAGGATAAAAAGATAATGATTAAAATTTTATTTATAGGGGAAATTATAGGTATCCCATCAGTAAAGGCGATTAAAAGAAACCTAAAAAAAATAATAACAGAAAATAAAATTGATGTTTGCATAGCAAATGCAGATGGTGCATCTGATGGCTATGGGCTTTTGGCTGATACTGCTTATCAACTTAATAATGCAGGAATTGATGTTATTACTTCAGGTGACTATATCTTTAATAAAAAGGATATAAAAGAATTTCTTTCAAAATCTGGTTTTATATTAAGACCTTACAATCTGCCAAAAGATACGCCAGGTAGAGGTTACCTTTTTTATCAAATGCAAAATGGTACTCAACTTGCCATAATAAGTCTTTTGGGTAGAACCAATTTTAATAAAATTTTTCCAAATGATCCATTTTTTACTGTGGATAAACTCCTTGAAAAAGTAAAAGAAGTAACTAATAATATAGTCGTTGATTTTCATGGTGGGACAACAAGTGAAATTCAATCTATGCAGTGGTATCTTGCAGGCAAAGTCTCTTTTGTTGCTGGTACTCATCTCAGAGTCCTAACATCTGATAATAGAATTATAGAAGATGGAACAGCTGTTATTACTGGGACTGGTTTTTGTGGTGGCCATTACAGCGTCTCTGGACTTTCACCAGAAACAGAAATTAAAAAAATAAAAACTGGACAGTTTGTGTATTCTAAAGTATCCGATGAAAAAATCACTATACAAGGAACAATTGTTGAAATAGATGAGACAACTGGTAAGGCTACATCGATAGAACTTTTTAATAAGTTATTGGAAGAATAGTTTTGTCAAAATTTGGACTTGATTATATAAATTTTAATAAAAAAGATTTGTTTTATCCTAAAAGTATTATATAATTAACATATAGTATATTTATATTAAAATTTTATTCAATTCTTCGTGAATGGTTAAAGTTTTTGGCATTTAAAAAAATATATTTATTATATTTTCTTATTGACTCTTTTATAAAGTAAATATATAATTTGTGCTTATAATATTTTAAATCATTAATTTATAAGTTAGAATATTTATAACTTATATAAAATAATGACAATATATCAATATTTAGGAGAGAATAATGCAAAAAAAATTTATTTTTTTGATTTGTGTATTATTAATGGCAAATTTATTTGTTTTTTCTGGGAATACTGCACAATTAACTTTAGACCCAGATGGGCATAAGGCTATGGTTAGAAAAGCACTTTTTACTAATGACGAAAAATATCTTGTTACTGCAAGTGATGATAAATTAGTAAAAGTATGGGATGTAGAAACAGGTAAATGTATTAAAACAATAAGAGGATATATTCAAGAAGGTCCTGAAGGTAAAATATTTGCTATCGCATTGTCTCCTGATAATAGGTATCTTGCTGTCGGTGGGTATTTTAATAATGATTATATAAGAATATTTGATTTTAAAGAAGATAGATTAATTGCTTTACTAAAAG
>MIAN01000008.1 GCA_001829125.1 Spirochaetes bacterium GWB1_27_13
TAAATTACTTGTTGCAAAAACTCTGGGTTTCCATCATAAGACCTATTAAAAACACTTTCAGGCCAAATAATAAACTCTGGTTGGAGTCCAGTAGTAGCCGCTTCTTTTGTCAATTTATTATATCTTTCGACATTTGTAATAAAATAACTTTCATCAAGTTTTTGTTTACCAGTTATATTTCCTTGTATCATAGCAGCATAAGTTGATTGTGATTTTTTTATTTCTTGTTGTAAATATTCTATCCTTATAAAACCATAAATTAATGCAAGTACAAATGGAATGATAAAAACAAAATTTAAAACCCTTATTTTTTTAGAATTAAAAAGTTTTTTCAAGAGTAAAAATAACCCAAGATTAAAAAACATAATGATTAAAATTAGACCAGCCATTCCTGTTATGTCTATCAGTTGAACGAATGGAAAAAATCCTATTTGACTATCTGCTATCGTATGTCTAAATATTTTTGGAAATAAAAAGTCTACAAAGACAAAAACTATGGGAAATGAATAAAATAGAATTTTTTTATTAAATTGATGAAATTTCTTATAAATAAAAGCTATGATTGGATATTGAAGCCCATAATAAAGACAAAGAACAGCTGGAACTGCAATTGAAAACAAAACTGGCAATTTACCAGACTCTGTGAATGTTATAAAAAGCCAGTAGAAATTAAAAGTGTATGCAATCCAGCCAAATAATAAAGTTTCTAAAATATAGTGTTTTCTATAAAAAATTACATATAAAAATATAATTAGACCAAAAAACCTAATAAAAAAGAAAGTAGGTTGTTGTCCTAATCCCCAAAGAACTCCAAAAAGTACTAATAAAGGATAAAAAACTATATTTTTTGAAATATTCTTTTTTAAAAAAGATTTTACACTGTTCATTTTTTAAACTTTAAATAGAATATTACAATAAAAATACCACCTATAACTAAAAAAATTGGCCAAATTGCTGCAAGAATTTTCATATTAAAGATGCCAAAAGTAAAAATTAGGAACGTAATACCTAATATGATCAAAAATGTACCTATATATAAACTTTTTGCTTCTTTTTTAAAAGACGCAAAGGCAATTAAAGATGTTCCTGTAATTATTACAAAAAAGGGCCAACTTTGTTGCATATATTCATAGTGAAAACCAGCTGCCCAGACGATAAAAAATACCATCAATTGAGATAGCAAAAATATTGGAAAAATGTGATGCTTTTTAGTTTCTGGAGATGCAGCAAAATCAGAAATTAAAGAAACTATTGGTATTATAAAAAATATTGCCCACAAATATTTCCAATTAAATCCTTCTATTAAATTTGATATAAAAAAAGTTATGCCTATTATTATTAGACTAACCCCCAAACTTACATATTTTCTTTTTTCCATAAATTATCCTCTTAATGTTTTATTTATCAGTTAAGAATAACATTTTTTTTATTTTTTTCAAAATTATTTACAAAAAATTTTTAATTGTACATATTTATATATTGTTTGTTTAAAAAAATATCAAAATATATGTTTTAATTTAACATTATGATAATTTTATTAAACCATTAGATTTAATCTTTATTTAAAAGTTATATTTTGTTATTTTAAGTAATTATAAGTTATTATTTTCTTGACAATGATTTTTATTAATTGTAATTACATTCTTGTTATAAAATTGATGTAAAGATTTTAATTCTTATTTGGATTTATAAGTGATATACCTAACGAGCTCTAATTTACAAAAATTTTTTTGGTCTTTGTAAAAAAATCGAGTATTTACACAGTCTGGAAGAATACGAATAATTAGAGAGTATTTCAAGAAAAAACATGAAGTTTTTAAATTTATTGGAATTTTTAATCAAATTTTTTTTATCATATTTTATTTGTGATATTCGTATTATTAGCGGTTTTAACTAATCTTAGTTATCGCTAAAACCAGTTAATAGTTGGTATAAATTAAAACAATCTAATAGTTTTTCTGCAATATTTATTTGGATATGATAAAAGATAGAAATTAAAAGTTTTAAAGAATTTTTATTATAAAACTACAAAATTATAACAATGAAGCCGAATATTTAAAAAAAAATTATAATTTGTTGAAAGGTGATTATAAATATGAATAAAATTACTTCTTTAGATTAAGTAAAATATTTAGGAAAAGAGGCAAAAGAAAAGTTTGAATTAAAAAAATGGTAAAATCAACTAGAATATGGAGAGCAATAAATTTTTTAAGTAAAAAATATAATTTTTTTACAAAAATTTTAAAATTAGCTATATCTTAACATTAATTTTATGCTAAACTAACATTAAATTATTAATTTGTTAATAAGCATATATCGAAACTAAATTTATAAAAAATTTAGTTTCGATATATGCTTAAGGATTTTTCCTAAGCAGTATTATAAATTTATTTTTTTAGGAGAGGAATAATGAAAAAATTTTTATTAAGTTTAATTGCAGTAATTGCATTTACAGCATTTTCTTTTGCAGGAGATGCAACAACCGATAAGAAAAAGGAAGAAGTAAAATTTCCTGGAAAATTTGGACTTGAGTTTAACTCAAGATTGGCTGCCGAGTTTATGGATGGTCAACCAAAAACAAATGATATAAAAGATGGCGATTTGTATTTTAGAAACCAATTAAAACTTTCTTTGGGATTTGATTTACTTAAAATTAAAGATCAAAAAGGAAAAGAAGATGTTTGGTTTAATATGACACCATGGATTGCAGACAGATTTGATATTAAATTTGAATCTTTAACTTCTGCACAATCAACTATAAAACCAAGAAATAGATTCTATTTTGGTCTTGATAACACAATCAAAATACCAAAAATTATGGATATTGGTATTAACTTTGAATATAGAATCGCATCTGATCTAAGAAAAAAAGACCCATCAAAGCCAGCTCCTTATGAAGCAGTAGAGTTGAGATTTTCTCCAAAATTAAGTTTATCTGGAAAATATGATTTTGGTTTATCTTTTAGACTTATTACTTTGTTTAGTTTATATTTTTATCCAGACTACTCAGGATATAATAATAATAAAATTTTCAAATTTTTTGAAATCGAAGCAGAAAGTTATAAACTTGCTTTTGACTTCTTACACTTCGCAGGTAACAAAGATATTAAAGGTGGTATTTTTGTAGAAGAATGGCATATAATTGATTTATATTCTGATGAATTTCAAAAAGATTCTGCTGGTAATGCAATTAAAACAGCTACAAACATAGAAATACAAAGTGAATTTGCGGCAGGTATTGAATTTGATTTATATAAAGTAACACCAATTTTAGGATTTTACTTAAAACAACAATATATCAAATTTAAAGAAGATAAAAAATGGACAAAAGCTGTTGATGGTTTTGATGCTACAACAACTGATTATTTAAATGTTTATCCTGGTATTAAAGCAGGTATTGGATATTCAAAAGATTGGTTTTCTTTTTCTGTAACATATCTTGGTTGTGCACAAGTTATTAAAAACGGTCAAAATTTTAGCTCTTTGGATGATAATTATAAAAAAGCAAATCCAGAAGGTTGGGAAAGTAGATTTGAAACAGCTGTAACATTCAAATTATAATTTTTAGTTAAATATTTTATTGGGTTTCTGGCATTGCTAGAAACCCTTTTTTTATTTCTAATAACCTTTTTGTAAAATTATACCTCTGTTATCTTGACTGGCTAAGTTTTTAGTTATATAGTCACTTATTCTAACTAAGGACGACAGATGAAAAAAATCGCTATAATTAATGGCTCTCCAAAAGGTAATAGTTCATTCACATTAAGGATAGCAAAGATGGTTGCAAAAAAATTAGGATGTGAAGAACCGATTGAAATTGACTTACAAAAATATTCTTTTGCAGGCTGTACAGGCTGTATGAAATGTTTTAAAACTGATAAGTGCATAATAAATGATGACATCTATAAAATCTTATCTATAATAGAAGAAACAGAAATTATAATCTTTGCAACGCCAGTATTTTTCTTTTCTGTTAGCTATTTAATGAAACATTTTATTGATAGACTAATCACTTGGGGTTATAAATCAAAACAATTGTTTGGTAAATACGCAATCGCAGTAACTACCGCTGATGGTGCAGGCTCTAATAAAGTGTCAAAATATTTGGGTGATTTTTGTTCTTTTTTGGGTATAATGTATCTTGGGAATGCGTTTTGCTATATTTCTGAGTTTGATACCTACAAAAAACCAAAATCCCGCTTTCAAAATAAAATGAATAAATTGATAAATAATGTAGAAAAAGTGCTAAAAACTGGTATTTATCGCCTAAGATTTGCTGATTACTATAATTTTGGACTAAGAAAAAGGATTATAACCATAGGTAGAAAAAAATATTCTTATGAATACAAATTATGGGAAGAAAACAACTATTTAAAAATGGATTATTATAAAACAAACCACAAATTAAAAAGAAATTGGTTTAAAAAGAAATTAGCCGATATTGCAACAAAAATAGTTGTTAGGAAGCATAAATAAACTCACCCATAACCTACAAATTTTAATAAAAATCTTTTAGTTAAAAAACACTATTCAGTAAATTGTGCTTTATCAATTAGTTTTATTTTAGTAGAATACTTTTTGTTGTTTCTATAATATTCGATACTCACAACTTCATCTGGTTTTTTATCTTTTAATATTTGCACCATAGCTGAATAATCTGTAATTTTAATATCATTTATTGACACTAAAATATCGCCACCGATATAAACAATATTATTTCCATAAACAGCCTTTTGGTTTCCACCTCTAAGACCAGATTTATACGCTTCGCCATTTTTTGCAACCATCATAATCATAAGTCCATAATTTACTGGTGTTTCAAGATACCGTGCTATACGTGGGGTGATTGGTAAGAATGTTGCGTCAATCCAACCTCTTTTCACATAACCAAATTTCATCAGATCAGAAATAACATATTTTGCAGTATCAATTGGTATTGCAAAACCAATGCCTATGCTTCCACCAGAAGGAGAAATAATCATTGTGTTTATACCAATCATTCTACCTGATGAGTCAATCAAAGGTCCCCCAGAATTACCCGGATTTATAGAAGCGTCTGTTTGGATCGCTCCTTCTATTACTGTGCCAATTTGTGTTTTTATTGGCCTACCAAGTCCAGAAATAATCCCAGAAGTTAATGTTCTATCAAGTCCATAAGGATTACCTATTGCATAAACTTTTTGACCAACTTTAAGTGGTGTCGAATCCCCAAAAGGAATTGTCTGTAAATTATCTGGCGGATTTTTAATTTTAATTACTGCCATATCATTTTCTGGGTCAACGCCAACAATTTCTGCATCATAAACTTTTTCATTTTGTGATAGGGCTACTGTAAGTTTTTCTGGATCGCCAACAACATGATAATTAGTAATAATATATCCTCTTTTATCAAAAATCGCTCCAGACCCCTGCCCTTCGTTTTTTTGTGGATAAATTTCAAAAAAAGAACTTAAATATTCTGTTTTGTATGCTGTTATATTAACAACCGCAGGGCTTAACGCCTCATATATATTTATGTTATTTTTTTCCTCTTCATCAAGCCCGACATTAGACTTAGTTACATCTATTGTATTTATTGTAGAATATTTTTCTATTTTTGTAGAATGTTTATTTTTAACCAATTTATAGTTAAAAACAGCAACACCACTTGCTATAACAAAAACTATAACAGAAAATATAACAATTTTTTTTATTTCATTTTTCATACTCTATCCTTAAAAAAGTGGTATATCCTAAAAACTTTGATAAACTCAACTCATTTTATAATAATAACAATTTTTTAATTTTTTTTCAAATATTTCATCAATTTTTTTGTCATTATTTTTAAATTATTTAATTGTATCTAAAAAATGTTTAAATTAGAACTTGGTTGTAAAGTCTTATTTTATACTGACAATTTTCCAAATTGTCTCTATACCTTAATCGCTTATCTTTATTATTTATTGACCTTTTAGAAGCTTTTAAGTATATAATAAATTTAATGAGTCACAACAAATTCGATTGAATATTTTAGACCATTATTGGTTTTCATGTCTATTTTTCCATTTATTTGTTCTGAAAGATTATATATTAAACGCATTCCAAGTGAAGTAATAGTTTTATAGTCAAAGTCTTCTGGTAATCCTATTCCATTATCCGAAATTAAAAGAACATATTTATTTTCTCGTTTTTTTAACTCAACTATAATTTCACCTTCATTCATATTTACGAATGCGTATTTTAACGAATTAGAAACTATTTCATTTATTATAAGTCCACATGGTATTGCATAATCAATATTTATATAAATATCTTCTGTTAAATTTTTATAGTTAACATTTCGATTAAAATAATAATGAGTTTTAAATAGATTCCCAACTATATTTGTAATTAGATTTTTTGCATTAATATTTGATAGGTCTTTTGATCTATAAAGTTCTTCATGGACTTGTGCCATTGCACGAATACGATTTTGACTTTCAATAAAAATATTTCTTGACTCTACATCTTCGATTTTTCTTTGTTGCAAATTTAACAATCCTATTATTATTTGCATATTATTTTTTACTCTATGGTGAATTTCTTTTAATAATGTTTCTTTTTCTCTAAGAGAAGTCTTAATTTGTTCATTATGTTTTATTTTTTCAGTTATATCTATAAAACTAACTATTATACTATTATTACTAAGACTAAAAGTTAATTCTATATTTTTAGTTTCATTCTTTTTAGTTCTAATTAGATATATTCTTACAGGTGGAATAATTTTTTTATCTAAAGATTGTTTTATATCATTTGTCCAGATTGTAGAACTTGTGTTTCTATAATTTTTGTCTGGATAAGCTTGTTCTGACCAATCATCAATAGTTGGAATATCATCCAGATTATAACCAAACAAATTAATAAATTTTTTGTTTAAGAAAGTTATTTTTCCTTCCAAAGTTGATATGCCAACTGCAATTGGAAGATTGTTAAGAATTTCTTTTATTCTTTCCTCATTTTCTCTTAATTCTATCTCACGATTTTTAATTGTTGCAATCATAGATTCAAAAATATTAGATAACTCATCTATTTCGTAATAAGATTTTTTTGGAAATGTTATGGTATAATTGCCATTAATTATTTCTTTAGAATTAGTATATAATTTTTCGAGAGGTTTTAAAATTTTTTGGGTTCGTATAAATGCAATTATTATACCGATACTAAGCGAGCCAAGTGTACCAAAAACAATAATAATTATAGCTTCATTTATTGGTCTGAAAACATCTTCAAGAGGTTGAATAATACCTGTTTTCCAGTTAGTCGCTTTGATAAGAATAGTATTTAAAAAATATTTTTTATTGTTAATAGAAATAATTTTATTGCCATTGATAGTTTCAATTAATTTATAGTCTAAATTATTTCTTTGTAATACCTTTGTTTTGTTTGGATGAGCAATATAAACATTATTTTCGTCTACAATAAAACTGTTGCCTTTCTTGCCTATTTTCATGTGATTAATAAAATTATAAAGAAACATTAGATTTAACTCTGCTATTATTACGTAATCATTTGACGAACAACTTAATGTGATAGTAGGATGACCACTTGAGGCAGAAATAAAAGTTGAAGACCAATAAACATCATTATTATTTATCAACTTGAAATAATCTTGCTGTGAAACATCTATATTAATGAAATCTTCGTTATAAGGAACTAAATACCTTA
>MIAN01000009.1 GCA_001829125.1 Spirochaetes bacterium GWB1_27_13
ATCATTACATAATTGATACCCACTTTTATTTTTACTACTAATTACTTGCCTTATTCCATTACTAGGAATAAAGAGTAAGTTTTCATCATTAGTATTATCTTTATAACTTATAAACAGTTTCACAGTAGAGGCAGGAGAAACTTTTATACAATAAAAATCTTTATCTTCATAAGTATCTTCTTTATCATCAGTAAAATAATATAGGTTAGAATCAGCATAACCAACAGTTATTTCTTTTGGAGTCTTCTCTGTATCATTTGGTTCACTTGGGTCTTTTGTTAGACTTGTTGCAACACCAGTTACATAGTTAGATTTTTCTGACTCCCAAGTATCAAACTTTATTGCAAGTTTATAGTAATATATTTTATTAAGTATAGGAGGATTATCATTAAAACTTAGGCTTGTTCCTTTATATACTATATCAGTAAAATTACCTGCTATATTTATATCTCTATACAATATATATTCTTTGGCTAAATTATGACTGTCCCAGCTAAGATTTACAGTATTTTTCATAACAAAAGAAGTAGCCTTTGGTTTTGGAGGTGTAATACCTTCCATTGTATCAGGTGACCTTTTTGCCATATCAAAGAATGGTGATTGAGAACATGAGAAAAAAAAGAGAATAGAGATAATTAATGAATAAAGAACTCTTTTTGTCATAATTTTTAACTCCTAGTAATATATTTTGTTAGTATATTTAGAATTTATTAAATGGTAACTCTTTCTGTCATTGCGAGTACTCGAAGCAATCCTTTGTATTATAGACTGCCACGCCTAATCGGCTTGCAATGGCTATTTATTATTTAATTATTTTTTCTCTCTAAATCTAACAACCGTATAAATATATAATTTATACGAGACAAAGAAATCTGTATAAAATGTAAAATTAAATTGATTTGCAAGACCTAGTGCTACTAATTGATTTTTATCAAGCCAAAAATTAGTATCAATTAAACCATTTAATCCAAATGCTGCCGTAAAATTGTATGGGGATTTGTCTAAGTAGTTTTGATAAAACAAATCAAATTGTGCAAAACATCCTGCTCCTACTAAAACATCAAAAAACTTATATATGTTTAGCCCTATACTTAAACTAGATTTTATTTGAAATGAGTTTAGAAAACTTTGTGTATATTTTTCTTTATTTATTGCTAATGAATATGAAAACAAAATATCTGGTCTTAATTGCAAGATAATATTTTTATATGAATACAAGTCTATTCTTACACCACATACACCTGTTTCAAAGCTAAATACACCAGTAAATAAGTTCCAGTATTTATCAATGGGAATATAATACCCTAAAGAATTGTATATTCCTATATAATTAGTAAAATGAAACTTTTTTTTCTCTTTTACAACATCTGGTGTAACATCTTTTTTTTCTTCTATTTTTATCCTTTTAATCTCTTCTTGTGACTTTTTTTCAAAACTTACCTTCGTTCCTTCTATTTTTATAGAACTGTATATTTGACTATCAATATCTATAATCAATTCTTCTAAAAATCTACCAAGATCAGTCTCATTCTTTTTTTCTCTATTTATTTTAAAAACTGTCTTATTTTCATCTCTACTAAATATTCTTATTTCAGCCTCAAAACCTGTATCTGTAACATCGATAAAACCATATATCAAATAATCTAACCCCAATATATCGCAAACCTCATAAGCAACATAATCATTCTTTATCTTTTCTCTTGCAACAACAGAACTTTCTGTAACTATACTTGAGACTGTAATTAACTTAAAATTTTTACCACTTAATAACCCTAACCCTTGTTTTAATAGATAAGAAATATCAATAGACTCTGTTTGACCATCGGGTTTTCTAACCAATATATCCGCAACATAAAAGTTAGTTACTGATTCGGAGTAACTGTATGTACACATAGCAAAAAGAATAGAGAAAATATATAGTAATTTTTTCATAAGTTCCTTATAGTTTAACGAAAAAGATAATATTTTTTTGTATTATATATAAAATTTATTAATAATGTATTTTTAGATAAAATATTTAAATTAATCAACTGTTATTTTTTTCGGTTATCCGAAAAATTATCGTGGTTTGTTATGGTTTTATTATTTTGTGAATAGTGAGATAAACCATTATCTTCACTAAAAGATTGTCTTATGTCTACTTTTTAAGTATATATATGACAGTATATCACTAATTTTAATTATTTTCCAGTTTTTTTGATAAAAATCAGGATATTTTTTATTTATTTTTTCATTCTTTTTATTTAATATTTCTTTTATACGTTTCATTGATATTTGCACCAAAATCAAGTTTCAAGTTTGCTAACAGTTGAAATATATCTATTTATTATTCTATTCGTTGATTCTTTATAAACTCCTCATAGCAAGGTAAATCTAAATACTCTTTCACAACATCCCTAAATTTTACTCTATAAGCAGTGCCATTAAACGCTTTATTTAATAACTGATAAAATGGGTTACTCATTTCTTTTTCTACTCGCTCTTTAATAGCAATTTGTTTCTTAATAGGGAGACTTTCAAAATAAATCTGACATTGTTTTTCAATCCAGTTTTCGTAGTATTCTCGTTTTTTGTTTTCCTCTTCTTCCCCTACCCTCTTTTTTTCTAATTCTTCTGCTATTTTTTTTGCCTTCTCTTTTTTTTCTTTCTCTTTTTTGAGTTTTTCAAGATGTATTGAGTATTCATCAAATTGCCAGTTTTCCACAATTGAGTTATACAAGAATCTACCTTTGCCATTTATTTTTTTAGGTTTCTTTTCTTGTAAATACTTTAATTGATTTATTTTAGTTTCAATGTATTCAACGTCATATTGTTTTATGATTGTTTCAGATTGTTTTTTGCTTACACCTAAAGATACAAGGTTTTTTATTAATTCTTCTGTTTTTTTATTAGTTTTATTTTCAGAAGAATTATCTAAATTTCTTTCTTCTTCTTTTTTTTGAATTTTAATATCTTTTGTGTCCTCAAATTTTGAGGTATTAGTTTTAGGTTTTACCTCATTTTTTGCGATAATATTTTTATTTAATCCCTCAGATTTTGAGGTATTAATTTCGTTGTTATTAGCCTCTGAAGTTTTCTGTTTTTGTTGTGAGTTTTCAGAAGTGCCTAATTTAATTTTATATTGAATTTTTGTTCCTTTTCCCCTACCCTCTTTTTGGGTTTCTAATAGATTGTGATATTTTAATTCTTTTAATCCAGACAAAACAGAATTTTCTGATAAACCAGAATTTTTTTGAATTTGAGTTATGCTAATAATATCACTATCTTTTTGCCATCCGATTGTTTTTCTTAGTATTACAAGAAAGACTTTAATCCCTGTTCCTGATAGTTTAAAAAGCCATTCGTCTATAAAGTTGTTTGGAATTTTTGTAAAGTGTAAAATATTTGAGTTTGTTAATACCATAATCATTCCCTCCCTAAGGAAATATTTAAAGAATTGTTTTCACGAAAGCGTACCTCTCCCGTGATTGCTAAAATTTAGCCTTTCCAAGAGGATAAATTTCACCAATAATTGATTTTTTTCGAGTTTTTAGTTGACATTTTTTTGATTATGTATTAATATGTAGGAAATTATGAAAATTTTGTGTTACATATTAATACATTTTATAAAAAGACTTCTTATTGCAGTAAGAGGTCTTTTTTTATTATCTGTTCAAGTCATATTTTTCCTCCCATATATACTGAAATGTTTCTGAGTTGTCTTAAATTCAGTGATAAACTTTTTTATAACTTCTTTTAAAGAAACAAGTTGTAAGAAAACATTTCAGGTATATAATGACAATCTGGACGATTATCATTATAAATTATATTTTATAATGATACAATTAATTTAAATATTAATCAATATATATTTCCCGAAAATTAAATATTTTCTATTGTTTCGTGATATGTTTCTTAATGTCATCTAAAAAACCAGAAAATGTGCTGGTTTTAATAAAAATTATCTTGATTATTATTAAATAAAATGTTTATATGGGTAATATATTGGCAATAATTATAAAAAAATAGAATTTTTTTATATGAAAGGATAACAAAATGAATTTAATTTCAATAAAAGAGGCATGTTCTTTAATTAAAGTTCCTGATAGTACCTTAAGAGATTGGATTGAGAATGGGAGTTTAGAAAAGCATAAAGACGAGAAGGGATTTATTTGTGTTGATAAGAGGCAAGTCCTAAAGTTAGTTCCAACTATTATAACTTATTATAATTATAAAGGTGGGGTTTCAAAGAGTTCTTTATCAATAATGACAAGTGATTTTTATGAAAAACAAGATGAAAAAATATTATTGGTTGATTTTGACCCTCAGGCTAATTTATCAAGAACTTTTTTTCGAGATGAAGAAATGCTTGATGAAAATAATAACTATAAACCAACATTATATGATTTTTTTAATGAAAGGAAACCATTAAACAAAATACTACAAAAATATAATAAGAATATAGATATTTTACCTTCAAGATTAGAGATGATGGAAAAGGCATATATTAAAGATTTTGATTTAATAGATTATAAAGATGAATTTTATAATTTGTTCAAAAAATATTCTATTGTAATTATAGATTGTCCTCCAGCTCTAAACGCATTTACTACAATGGGATTACTTTTAGCAAACTATGTTTTTATTCCTTTTGTTCCAGAACCGTTTACTTATGATGGGCTAATTTCTATGTTAAAATCAATGCAAAAAATAGCTCCTTATAATAAAGATTATATTGATTATAGAATTTTATATTCTAGGATAAAAGGACAAAAAATTGTTATACATGAAAACTATATGGATGCAATTAATATACAGATGAAAGATAATATTTTTCAAAATAAAATTCCAGAATTTGTTGGAATAGTAGAACGAGGAAGTGTAAAAAAGAATATTTTTGATATGTATATGAATGATAAATCAATTGATAAAATAAAAGATGTTTTTCTTGAAATGGATAAATATATATTTGAGGAAAGGTCTTCTAAATGAGTAAAAAAAAATTCGTTGTTATAAATAATAGAGGAAATTTATCAAATGTGAAACAAGAGTTTGAAAAGATTATGGAAGAGAAAACCCTTGAAAAAATTTCTTCACTAGAAATTGAACCAACAAAAGATAAGGTAGAAGAAACCATTCAAATAGTTAATGAAGATACTATTCTTCCTGAAGAGGCAAAAAATAAAATTATTAAGGAATTAAAAAGTAATTTTATTAATCTCTTCAATTTTGAAAATTGCCCAGAGGATTACGAAGAGTTAAAATATGAAGCAAAGTTACTCTCTGATATAAATCAATATTCTTTAATTATGATGGCACAAAGATTATTAAAGATAAGAAATCAAAAATTATATACGAATGATGGATATAGAGACTTTCAGGAATTTATTGAAAATGAATTACTTGTCTCAAGAAGAACTGCTTATAATTATATTGAACTAGTAGAATGTTTTGGAGATAAATTAATAAAATTAGAAAATAAGATAGAATATTCAAAACTACTTCCAATTATATCTATTCTTAAGTCAGAAAGTTTAAATGATTTTGATAAGTCAGAGATTAAAGATAAATTTCTTGACGAAATGAATAAAAAGAGTAAAAATCAAATTATTGAAGAAGCAAATCAA
This sequence comes from Spirochaetes bacterium GWB1_27_13, assembly GCA_001829125.1. Lineage (GTDB taxonomy): Bacteria > Spirochaetota > GWE2-31-10 > GWE2-31-10 > MWDO01 > GWC1-27-15. The sequence continues at coordinate 5,607 of MIAN01000009.1, forward strand.
TTGAAAAGAAAATATGGTTTAATAAAAGATAAAAATAAAGTTTTGTTTGATATAGATAATAGATTTTTAGATATAATTAAATACATTGAAAATAATGAGATGTCATTGAAAGATAAAATTTTAATTAATGGGTACATAGAAAAAATCTCAAATATTTTAAATAACAAAAAAGAAGTATAGTGTGCAACCGGTTGCACACATTATAATTTTTTTTCTAATCTAAAAGTACAAAAAAATATAAAAGGGTAGGGTATTAAAAATTTCGAGACTTAATCAAAAAAAAGTAGTATATTTAACTTGAAGAAAGGAAAATCATTATGTTGGTTGCTAATAATGTTGACTATCAACAAAAATTATTAAATATTATTCCTCCAAATTTAAGCGATAATGATATTGAGGAAATTAAAGAAATGTTAATTAAATATTTCGCAAAAAAGGCTATGGATGAAATGGATAAATTTTGGGATGAAAAAAATTTTAAAACTGATGAAGATATGGAAAAATATTTAAATGAGAAACAAACTAAAAGTTGTAATTGATACAAATGTCTTTTTTATTTCAGTTTCAAGAAAATCAAAAACACACTGGATTTTTGAAAAACTTCTTAATAAAGAATTTGATTTATACATTACCAATGATGTTCTTACAGAATATGAAGAAATAATGACTCAGTATCTTCCTCTTCCATTAAAAGATTATGTTATTAATATTATACTTTTATCAAAAAATGTTGTTAAAGTAATACCCTATTTCAACTGGAATTTAATTTCCAATGACCCAGATGATAATAAGTTTGTTGATTGTGCAGTTGCAGGAAATGTTGATTACATAATAACCAATGATAAACATTTTGATATATTACAAAAAACTAATTTTCCTAAAGTTAATGTTTTAACTCCTGACCAATTTAAAACACTCTTTGAATAATCATTTAAAAGGTTTGATAAGTTTTAACTTTGTTAAACAAAAAAAATAAATATAACAAATAATTAACCCTAAGATTTTTTTGCCTCTTAGGGTGGATATAAACATAGTTTCTTTTATTAAAATATGCTTGATTGAAATATATTTTGTTCGTTTTTACTAAGTTCTGACCAGTCTCCATTTTCTAAACTTATTTCTGAAGGACTTAATATTGTCCCGTAGTAATTAACTTTTACCCGTTTTTCTAAGGTAAGAGGTAAACTCCAGTTAGCATCATCATGTCTTATATCATATCTTTTGTACTCTTGATAATTATTTGGAATATTTAAGTTTGAATAAAATAAATAACAAACAAGTCCTCTAAATAAGATTTCTCTAAAGTTGTTATACTCCTCCATCCTGTTTTTCCCCCTCATCATAATATATGTTTTTACATATTTAAAAAAAATATATTTTCTATTCAATCACCGTTGAAATGATTAAATAGAAAATCTTTCAACTCTTCTTCTTTCTCAAAAAAACGCCAATTCTTTATATAAATAATCTCTTCGATAGAAACTAATTCTCCTTGCAAATCATAAACCCAGTTATAACAATCTGGTGTATAATATTTTGCAAAATAAGCGTTTATAACTTCTTTGGTAGATTTATTTGTACAATCAAGATGAATATATGTTTGATATTCACTATCTACTTCTAACATAATATAACTCACTAGTATTCTCATTTAATTTCCTCTCTATTTTAAAATAAAAATAAAAAAGGCTTTCGGTTAGGAAAGCCTTAAAAAAACTATGAGATTGTTAATTTGTTAAGCACATTTTTCTGCCAATCTTTCATGCCAATTATATGGTATGTTATCAAGAGGAAACTCTATTAACAATTCACAAGCATAATAACCATTTATAGATTTTTCTACTTTATACCTATTCTCTTTTCTATTAGGTCTTCTCCTTCCCCCTTGATAAACTTCCAATGTAAATCTCTTTCAATTTCTAATCCTCTAATATTAAATGACTTCATCTCTTCTAAACTTGTATATCCAAGTTCTGCCATTTGGGAATCATTAAGATTTACAAATCCAAAGAATATATTTTCATCTGGATAATACTCAGTAAACCACCATTCACAACCACCTATAAAATAATGTGCTATTACAATAGCATTATTTCCTTTCTTTGCTTGACAACCTATTTCTGCAAATCTTTCTTTTAATTTTGTAGTTAAAAGTTCCATAAATACCTCTTTTTAAATTACGCACTTTTTAACCATTCTGGCTTTTGTAAAACTACAACTTTATTATCATAGATTTTTTCTTTATTGCCATCCCAAGAAAGATAATTTACTATGCTTTGATAACTTTCTTTTTCTCCAGTGAATAAAAACTCATCATCAAGTTCATAAGTCAATACACCAAATGGGGTTTGTTCTTCTACTGTTATAAATATGAATCTTACTGATTTTAACTCTGGATGTAGAATCTCTAATGCCGTTTTATAGAAAGCAGCTTGACGGTAATATTTGTAGTTAATTACAGATTTTGAAAACTCAAGACAATTCTGAACCTTTTTTAAATCAAATATTATTGCCATATCATTTTTTATATAAATTAAGTCAAGTTTTGCTTTACATTGTACTTCTTGTTTTTTAATAAATAGAATCCAGAATAATGATAATTCTTTGTGACTTTCATTTATATAGTTTTCTAATTTTATGCCTTCAAATAGATAATCATAAATATTCTTTTTAACTTTTTTGAGATTAGCAATATCATCTTGAAAAAGAATCTCTTTGTCCTGAGTTTTTGCATATTCTTTATAACTTGCAGTTCTTTTATCTTTTGATACAGTGTCTGGTGCTATAACATAATCTTTTTCAAAAACTTGTGGTTCAAGAATAAACTTATGAAATAGAGTACCTGTTTTCATTCCTTCTGTTTCTGTAAACTTTGTGAAACTATGAGCAGGGGATTGGTCAAATCTAATTAAGAATGAGTTAGAAAGTCCTTCGCTTGAATGGTATTTTTCATCTGTTAGTTTAATTATAGTATTCATGCAGCACCTTCCTTTAGAGGATTTGGAAAGTATGAGTTATTTGATTGGGATTCATTGTAATTTTCAGAATGTGATACTTTTATTCCTATGGCAACTGCTGAGATAATATAGGTTGAAATCATTCTGTTTAGAATATCAAGTTTTTGGTATTCGTTTCCAATACTTGCAACTTTTGGTTTAAAAATATTCCATGCTTTTCTAAATAATGCGTCGTATTCATCTTCTGTGTAAGAAGTTTTAACAGTTGCATATTTTGGGGTTGGATTAGATGTCTGGCTTGCTTTTGTTTGTAAAATCTTATATGACACCTTACCATTAAAATCTTCTTTTTCTACTGATAATTCAATACCTGCTTCTACCTTAATATCTTTAAAAGATTTTAATTCTATATAGTTTTCTTGTTTGCCATCAAGTTCACCAGATACTGCCCAACTATATATTTTGTAATTTTTGTTAGCAGGTTGATATATTGGTTTTGTTGTTAATACAGATAATACTTTTAATTTCATTTTTTTTCCTCCTTGTTAAATTTATGCTTTTTTGATTTGTTTGTTGATTAAGAGTTGCCAATTGTCTTCTATTTTGTTTAGTGGAAACTCAATTATTTTTTCGCAGGCATAATATTTGTTTTTAGGTTTTTCGAGTCTATGTCTATTGTTTTTTGAATTAGGTCTTTTTCTTACTCCCTTATATACTTCTAAGACATTATCTGTTAAGTTAATAATATATGCCCATTCACAAAATAGACTATCTGTAATAAAGTCATTTGAGTTAATCATAAATCTTAAATCTGACTTATATAAATCTGGGTTTCCTTGAGTATCTCTAAGTAAACAGTACCAATCTGTTATTCTTTTGTCAGAGGGAGTTAAATCAGAATATTTCTCACATTCTTTAATTTGTTCTTCTGTTGGGGTAGAAAACTCATCAATGAGGATAATTTTTTCAAATATCTGGTTTAATTCTTCAATTGATGTATGTTTTACAAATGTTACTACTGTTTTTCCCAAGTATGAAGGGTAACTATCGAAGTGGTTATATGTGAGTTTATTTATTCCGTTTTTGTAGAAACCCCATAATCCTCTTGTTCCCATAAAATCCTCTCTTTCTTTCTCTTAGACTTTTGGGAGAGGAGGTTTTTTAAAAAGTTCAAAAAATCTCCTAGCCAGTTTAATGATAATAATAATCTCCATAACAAACTCCTTTGCTTATTTTATTATTTAATTCCATACGGAATTACGCAAAGGAATAATATCTATTTAAAAATTGGCTTAATACAAAAGAGGGTAGGGGAATAAGAAATGTGGTGTTTAAGATTGTGTGTTGTTTTTGTGTGTAAAGAATAAAAAAAATACCTCCAAAAAGTTTGGAGGTATTAGGGTTTTATTGTATATTTTATCGGGTAAGTACCATGTTGTCATCATCATCATAACCAACACCCATATTTTTTGTCTTTTTTTCCTCAAATATCTTAAATTTTGTGGGGTATCCCTATGATGATGATGATGACAGTGATGATGGTATAATAGTAAAAATTAAACCAGCTTAATATCAACTATGTTCTTTTTACTTTTGTCAATAGAGTAGGTGATTAAGTTTTCTTCCTTCCATTCATTTAGTTTATTTTTAACTGTGCCTTTTGCAAAAGGGCAATCTAGTTTTTCGTTGATATAATTACATAAGTCGTCAAAACTTACTGTTTCATTTTTTTCTAAAAAAGACTTTATATCATTCCAGTAATCATTTAGAGAAGTTTTCTTATCTTTTTTAATTATTTTAGATATCTTTTTTTGAATATCATGTGGGAGTTCTTCTGGGAAGACAAAATTTGCTGTATAAGAATCAGTTCTTTCTCTAACGATATATATATATTCTTGTATATCAAATCTATTTTTTTTATCAATCAGAACTAATAACTCTTGATTTTGATTCTCTGAAAAACAACCCTTATTTTCTAAGTTATAATAATTAGTAAATCCATCTATGATTCCACCATCACCTCTTATTTTTCCTTCTTTATTAGGGTGATGGAGGACAACTAGAGTAATATTATTTTCAGAGCAGATTCTTTGTAAATGTTTTATTGCATTATTGTTATTATTTTTATACTCGACAAATGCAGAAAGAGTATCAATACAAATAAAATCGATTTTCTTTTCGTTATTATTATTTTTGTTGTTCTCTATAATCTTGTCTAGGACAGCGAAATTATTTAAAGTTTTTTCATCTGTAATTCCCATTTTCCTTCTTTCTTTTTCTCTTTCTTGTAGAAGTTTAGAAAACTCTGGAAGACAATATGATAGTGCTTGAACTAATGGCTTTATTATCTGCTTGTTGCTCAAGGCTTTTTATATATTCTTTAACTTCTTTTTCCCATGCTTTAGCGTTTATAATTGTAGTATTCTTATTTATTAAACACTCATATCTTTTTAAATTTTCAATACTAGTATCATCTAAAATAAGATACAATTTATTCTTACATTTATCAGTTTTTCCTAATTCAATAGAGAATAGACTTTTACCTGCCCCACTTTCGGAGGTAATAAGATATGAACGACCTTTTTTGAAATACTTATTTTTCCATAAAGGAACAGGTGTATCTGTTATTTCTTCTGATGTAGGAAGTTGTTCTAATGTTTTTTCTTGAATTGTTTCTTCTTGTGTAATAGGTGTTTTTACTTTACTAGGTTTTGTTAATAGTATTAGTTTTTTTTTTACTACTATCTTTTTATTTTTTATAGAATTACCATATTCTATATTATCATTCATCAATTTATTTCTCCTAAATATATATATAATTCATATTCAATGAGATATTGTATTTCATAATTGAATATGTTGTACGGAGGAATATAATAACGAAAAATTAAAAAGGCAAGTATAATAATTTGTTTTTATGTAATATTCTTTAGATTTTAGTAACTTGAGATATTAGTATTGATATTTAAAATGTATCACATACGATATATTGTTTTCTTAATTAGCATATATATCGATGTCATATATGATACATAGTATAAATAAAACATCTTTATTTTTGTTATTTATTTATAATACTTATATATATATTCTTTTTCTAAAAAAAGTATATATTTTTTATATTTTTAGATTTTATTAATTTAAGTTAATTTAGAATATAAAATATCTAGGTGCATTTTATATTCTATTATCTATCTTATATATCAAACGGAAGCAAATTACCAAGTTATATTAGGAAAACTGTATCTTAAAATCCAGTCCAATAGCACATATTCATCTTTTCCTCTTATGTATTCTTGCATTTTCTCATAATTGTTTTCTCTGAATGAAGCATGATTTAATGAAAGTGCTATCTTTTTACTGTTATTTATTGCTAACATAAGTGGTGCCCAATTTAAAAAGCCATCTAAATTAGGAGCAAATGTTTCTGATTTCATATAAGTATCATAATATTTAATCTCAAATCTTGTTAGAGTAGCCAATGAGTTTATCTTTTTAGCTCTGTCATAAACAATAACTAAGCTATGTTTCTTACTTTCTTTAGAGTAATAAGAAGGAGAACTATTAGAAACTTCTTTATCTTTATATGCTCTAAACTTACTAACTTTAACTAAATCAGCTGCTTTCTTACCATTAAAGTCAAAAGCTAATTCAAATCCTGCTAGTTTTAAGGTATTATTTGCGAATAATTGCTCAATTACATTTTTCATATCTTGAAAACTTTGTACTCTTGATATTATTAAAGACACATAATCATTAAAGAAATTATTTTTATTTAATTCATTTAATACACACCAAATTGTAATATATAAAGGGTAATTTTTTAAAATAATTTCATAATCAATATTAATAAACATATATTCACCTTTTGATAAAACAGAATATGCACCCTTTAGAGGTAATTGATTTATTCTTTGTTGATTCATATTACTTCTGTCAGTTCTTAATACAATTCTATCAATTATTCCACCATCAGGAGTTTTGGCTTCCATAAAGTTTTTGTTAAATTCTAAACTTATTAGCCTAATAAAGTTTTGAAACTCTTCTTTTTTTTTATCTATAAGTTCAGTTTGTAAAGAAGGATTTTCTTGTAAAATTTCAATTTTTTCTTGTTGTTTCCTAACTTTTGCTCTTCTTGCTCTTTTAGCTCTTTCTGATATATCATTTTTAATAGGTTCTGGTTCTGGTGTAGTAGTAATATTTTTAATTGGTATATTATTTGTTGAAAACTCTGTTTTGTTTATATTAGACATAATAAAGTTGAAATCAAAACACCTTCTAACGGATATATCAAATGAACTATAATTTTTTTCAGTTTCTTCTTTTCGTCTTGACTCCCAATATTCATTACAAATTCTTGAGAATAAGGATAGCTTTAGACAGTTCATAAATATTTTACTATAATAAAGTATTTGCATAGTTTCCTCCTAAGTTATTTTTATGTAATAAGCATTATAATTAATAAAAAAAAATAATGAAGCAGGTTAGTTTTTTCCTACTTCATTATATGATAAAGAGATTTAGGGTATAGTAATAATTTTAGTTACTTGGTTTTTATTAGGTTAATTGTTAGTGAAAACCAAGAAGTAAAGCCATTTATGAAAGAATAGGTAAGTTTTGTAAGTATATTAGTAATATTAGAAGTCTGTAAAGATTTTACTGTGTGTTCTGATTTTAAATCAGTTGTATAAATAGGTAATAATCCAAACAGGCTAATTTGTTTAACTTGTTTTGTTGTGTAATGTGTTTCTTTCAAAAAAAGCATTACAGATTTTTCTTTTGATTCATGAGTTTCAAAAACCTCTACTTTAAATATCAAAGGTAGGAATATAATAATAAGCCCTATGATTATTATTATTTTGGATACAGTTGATTGAATATTGAATGTTTTGATAAGAAAATCATTTATATACCCAGCACACATAATTAATAATCCATTTGAGAGTAGGGGAATAATATTTTTTAGAGTTTTCATAAATTACATCCTAATTTTCTATATTATCATGGCTAATATATCCAAAGTTGGAGAAAAAGTCATAAGAGTTTTCTTCATATTCAAGGCTAGATTCCTTTTCTTTGTTCTCATTATACTTTTCTGAGTTTTGGCATTTTTGATTGTATATTTCTGTTTTATAACTAATATTACCATTATCATAATAAGTAATACATTCTCCTTCAACATCGCCATCTTTAAAACTGATTTTTAATCTTGGATTACCATTTTTATAATATAGTTTCCATTCTCCATCCAATAGTCCTTGTTTATAAGTAGCTTGTTTTTTTATTTGGGTAGTATCTTTGTAGTATGAAATGTAATCTCCATCAATCTTACCATCAGTGTAATTAGTTTTTTCTTTAAGGTTTCCATTGTTTGAATAAACTTCAAAAATACCATTTAATTTGTTATCTTTGTATGTTTCTTTGCGTTCTAATTTACCATTATCTAAATATTTAACAAACTCACCTTCTTTTATTCCCCATCCATCAAAGGCATCTGCGTAAGAGTATCTTATACCAAGATAACTTGATAGAGAGATAATAAGGGTTTCTGGATTTTCGCTATATTTATTGTCTCGTTCAAAACCTTCTACATATTTATCCCAAGAACTATTATCTTTAAAATTATTTTTTTCTTTTAGTTGTTTGTTTTCATAATATGTTTCTGTTGTAATACCATTTTTAGTAGAATATCTTTTAAAGACTAATATACCTTTTTGATAGTATTCAATTTCGCCTTTACTTATACCTTGTTTGAAATCTAATTTTAATTGTAGGTCTCCTTCAAGAGAATACATAAATTGGTCGCCATCTTCTTTACTATCTTTATAGAAAGCCTCAAGGTATTTATTGCCATTATCAAAATAGAATGTATATTTACCCTCCATTTCACCTTTTTTAAATGTAGCATCTACTTGAATCTGACCATTTTCGTAGTATTGGGTGTATTTACCATCTTCTAATCCATTATTGTATGTACAATTCAATTGTAATTGTCCATTATCATAATATGATTGATATTTTCCATGAAATCTACCATTTTTGAAACCAATAGTACTTTTTCCTTCAAAAGCAATACCAGAGAATGGAGAATTAGAATTAATCTTATAGAAGAGGTTTCCTCTTTGTTGGAGGTTAGAAAAACTAGTTCTTTGAGAACATCCAAAGAATGTTATTAAAAGAAATAAGGTGAATAAAAGGAACATGTTTTTTTGCATAATAATCTCCTAAATAAATGAAATATATATAAGACTCTATAACTTAGGTCTTTTTGGATGAAATTGTTTTATAATGAAGCAATTTAATGTGAAATGAATTAAAAGCTTTATTATTTTAGTTTTGTTATGATTGTTGATTTTTATTAAACTCCTTTCTTTTAGAATTGGTTATTTTTTTTTGTGACAACATTATGTCTTTATTGAAATATATTATAATATACACGTACCGCAATACGTGTTTTATTTCTATATATATCACGAAACATTAAATATGCAAGAAAAAAATATAGAAAATGAATCATTAAGAAATTTTTCAAAAAATATTCGAGAATTAAGACTTAAATCAAATGAGACCCAATTATCAATAAGTATGAAATTAAAATTGGATTATAGGGGTTATCAGAAAATGGAGAGTAAGAATCCTCCTGATATTAAGTTTTCAACGATAATAAAATTTTTAAAGTTTTATAACATTAAATTTGAAGACCTTATAAAATAGATAAACAAATAATCTTTTCTTTCAATATATGTTATTACTATAATATATAACTTATTTTTTATTGAATACTAAAAAAAATGAAATGATGATTTTAGAAAAAGGAAAGTGGAAAAGATTGTTTTGAATTCATCAATCTTTAGAATTTGTATTTTAAGGAACTCAAAAGTTTTTAAATATTGAAATGATGTTTTGTTAAGACAAGTTCATCCTTTTATTTTCAAGCCCATATTCTGGGACAATTCTACCAATATGTGGAAATATTTCTAGTTTTTCAATTGAAAGGAAAATTTTTTCAACAAAAACATTTGCATAGTAAAGAGAATCTTTTTTAATATAATTCTTTATATTCTCCAAATCATTTTGAGCAGGTTCAGTTAGTTCTATTATCATAGTTCTAATAACCTTTTTTTTGCTTCTTTGATAGAGATAGTTTTTCCTTCTTCAATTGCTTTTAAACCAGTTTCAATTTTTTGTTTAACATAAAGTTCATACATAATATCATCCCAACCAATATTATCAGGAAGGGTTTTAATTAAATTAATAGCTTCTTCTTTAACAGCTAACATAAATCACCTCTTTTACAAAGAATAATAAATATTTTAAATTAAATCAAGAAATAATTGAGGGTGATTTTTTAATTTTCCCTAGATTCTTTAAAAATAGTTATCTAAGGTAAAAATCCCCCTTCTTGTGTTGAAAGGGGGAAAATTTATAGCTTTTTGTTCTATAAAAAGATTAAAAAATCACTTAGTAATTTTGTGATCCAAACATTGATAGAATAACTCTTGCAATTCTTTTGACCAATTCATAATCATTGACCCAGTACTATTAACATTGTCTTTTGTTGGTGGTTCTTCACAGAGTAGTAATAATTCCCCAATAGCTTTTAATTTACTCATTCTAAAATTAAATTGACTCTCAATTTCTGCTAAACCTTGATTTTGTTCCATAATTTTCTCCTTGTTTTACAATTATGTTATTAGTACAATAATATATAACTGATTTCTTGTTGAATACTAAAGATGTAAATCTTAATTATCTTTTGAAATTATTGAAAGGAATTATAAAAAATAGTATATTCAAATTAGGAGATTTATTATGCTCATAACACGAGAAGAAGTATTTAACATAGTTAATAGTATTCCACATCAAATAGACACAGAAGAATTGATTTATAAGCTTTATGTTTTAGAAAAGATAAAGAAAGGTATCAATTCTGCAGATAAAAATGAAATGATTACAGTAGAAGAATTGGAAGAAGAAATAAAAAGATGATAAAATTGTATCAGAAACGAACATTGAGACTGTTCGTGAAGTTTTTCAATATTCATATAGAATTATTTATAGAATAAAAGAGAATAATATTGAAATTCTTGCTATTATGCACGGTAAGATGGAATTTAAAGAATCTATAATTAATAGAGAAACATATAATTGATTTTTAGACGTAGTATTTATAAAATAAAAATCCATCAGCTAAGAAAGAACAGGAAGAATTATAAAATTATTATTCTCAAACTAGTAATAACATTTCTGATATACAAGAAATTATATCAAAAATATCAATTAAATATATCTTTTCAAAGTTTTTTTATATTTTAAGAAAAAATATTAATTTTTATTTACAAAATTAGAAATATTTCTTATACTTTTTAAGTAATTATGAAATTCTCAAAAAGATAGTATTTTTTGTAATTGCGTGTAATTAGAGTTATCGGCAAGAGTTGGGCAAGCTGGTAGTAGGAAGAAGAGCCCGCGTCCGTGCGGGCAAAGAAAGGGAGTTATATTTGAAAATTGCATTTTTGCATTTAAGTGATATACATTTTAAAGATAATGATAATTTTGTTTTTGACAAACATAGCAAAATAATTCAAGCAATAAAAAGTGATATTATTTTAATTAATAAAATCTATATTATTATTACTGGTGATATTGCTTATTCAGGAAAGAATACAGAGTATGAAATTGCAAAATCGTTTTTCAATAATTTACTTAATTTTTTGAAATTTGAAAATAAAGAAATTAAATTTATATTAATCCCAGGAAATCATGATTGTAATTTTTCTAATTGTAATGAAAAAAGAAAAAATAATTTAAAGAAAATATACAATGAAAACTTTTATACATTTTCAGACAAAAATACAATAATTAATGAGTGCTTGTCTGTTCAAAAAGATTATTTTGATTTTTGTAATATTTTTTTTGATAAAGTACAGAATGAAAAATTGTTTTTTAGCTATAAAGATAAAATGGATAATTCTACAATTTTATTTAATTGCTTCAATACGTCATGGGTCTCTGAATTGAAAGAAAAACCTGGAAAAATATTTTTGCCAATTAATGATTGGAGTAACACTGGAAATGATTATTTTGAAAATTCTTTATCAATAAGTTTGTTGCATCACCCATTAAATTGGTATAATCCTAATAATAATAATCATTTAGATTTTAGAACCTTTTTATTAAACAATTCAAATTTAGTTTTTACTGGACATGAACATTATCATGGTTTTTCTCAAACGATAAATTATCTAAATAATTCAGAAAATTCCTTTTTTATCGAAGGTTCCGTTTTACAAGATTCATATAGAAAAGAATCTAAATTTAATTTTTTAGTTTTAGACATGATAAATTGTTCATTAGATTTTAAAGTATTTAGTTATGATCGTAGAGATGATTTTTATTTCCCCATAGAAGATAAAAAAAATATCCAATTTAAAAAACTTTATGAAAAGAACAAAATATTCAAACTTAATGAAGTTTTTTATAATTATCTAAATGATATTGGTTTTTTAGTTACACATAGTTCTGGCGAATTATCTCTTAATGACATTTTTGTTTATCCAAATCTTGAAAAAATAAATGATAAGGCTAATAAAATTCTATCTTCAGAAAAACTAATTAATAATAACGAAAAAAGAATCTTAATTTTATCAGATGACCAAGCGGGAAAGACTACTTTATGTAAAACATTATATAAAAATTATTATAACACTGGCTTTATACCATTGCTAATTTATGGAGAAAAAATAAAAAATTCTAATGTTGATCAAATAATAAAATTGTCTTTTCAAGATCAATATAATGGCGGAGATAAAACACAATTAGTTGAAAAGTACAAACAATTAAGTAAAAACAAAAAAGTTTTATTTATAGATAATTTTAATTTAATAAAACTGAATGATAAAGAACTAATATTATTAACAAAAAAACTTAATGAAATATTTGATTATATCATAATAACTGTTAATAATGATTATAATTTGGAAAACCTTTTAAAAAAAGATAACTTATTTCTAAACTTTCAAATATATAAGATTCTAAAATATGGATATAAATTAAGAGAAAAATTAATAAATAATTGGTATTCTATTGGAGAAAATAATGATGATTTAATCTATGAAAATACGATTAAAACTCATAATAAAATTAATGATATTATTCAAAAAAATATTATTTTATCTTATCCAATTTACATATTATCAATTTTACAATCATTAGAAATTAATAAAAATTTTGATCTATCTCAAACATCATATGGTTATTGCTATTATAGCTTAATTTATTTTAGTTTTAAAAAAAATAAATTACAGGAAAATGATATTGATTCATATTTTAATTTTTTAACTTATTTTGCTTTTAATTTATTTAAAAATGATTCCCTTGAATTTACAGAGAGTGATTTGCTTGATTATATTAAAGTTTATAAAGATAAATATATACTTTCTTCAGATGACATTCTTGATTTAATGACAAAATCTTTAATATTTAAGAAGAATAACTTAAATTATATAAATTTTTATCAAGAATATATCTATTATTATTTTGTAGGAAAATATTTAGCAGAACATAAAGACGAAGAGAAAGAAATTATTTTAAAATTATGTAAATTAACACATGTAAAAAAATATGCAAATATTTTATTGTTTTTAATTCATCATACTAAAGACATTTTTATTATTGATGAAATACAGTTAAATATGATGATTATTTTTGAACATTATAAACCTGCAATTTTAAATTCTGATGAAACAAAATTTATGCAAGAGCTAACTGAAATTGTCTCAAATAAGATAAAAATAGAAAATAAAAACCATAAAGAATATAGAAGTGATTACTTAGATGAAAAAGATAAAGTAGAATCAAATGAAAAAGATTATGATGATAACATCGATAATATTGATATTAAAAACGATAATTATGAATTAGACGATATTTCAAAAATAAATCAATCTATTAAAATAATGGAAATCATTGGTCAATTGTTAAAAAATCGGCATGGATCTTTACCAAAAGATAAATTAACTGATATTATCACAGAAGCATATAATGTAGGATTAAGAACTCTAAAATATTTTTTATCATTTTTTGAAGAAAAAGATATAGTAAATATTTTCGTCGAAAAAATAATGAATATAATAGAAGAAGAAAATAAGGATGATAAAAACTTTAAAATTGATGATATTGATCGTGATGAATTATATAAAAAAGTTAATTTTTTTATTTCAGGTTTAAGTTATTTTGTCACTTTTTCAATAATTGATAAAATAGGAACTGCACTTGGAGTAGAAAGACTAAATGAAATTTTTAATTCTATAGCAGAAAATAATAATTTTCCTTCATATAAATTAATCAGCTTTATAATTGAAACAAAGTATTCAAACAAACTTTCAATAGATAAAATCAAAAAGTTTGTTAAAGAATTTGATAAAAATAATTTTGCACTTTCGATGTTAAAAAAAATAGTTCTTGAATATATTTATATGCATAATATAGATTATAAGACAAAACAACAATTAGCTACATTATTAAATATTCCTATACATTCACAATTGATAAGTGAAAATATTAAGAGTAAATAATAACAGCATCCGTGCCTTAGCTGGTGGGTAATTCATTGCCTAACTCCAGCCGATAACAGCCAGTAAGGGGTTGCGCGGAGTACCGCTTCACCCAAAGTTTTGGAGTACCAAAACCTTCCCTTACTGGCGAGACGTTAAGTGCAAGAGTTGGGCAAGCTGATAGTATGAAGAAAATCCCGCGTCCGTGCGGGCTAAGAATAGGAGAAATAATGAAAAATTATCTTTTTTTAATATTTTTATTAACCTGTTTTAATTTGTTTTCTGCTAATTTACCAAAATTGTATTTTAATTTTGGAACAAAAAGAGATGATATAATATTTGAAATGGGTGAACCAAAATATCATTTACCTGGTGGACATCTACTTTATGAAACATATTCTAGTGTTAGAACTTTAGAAACATTAACATTTTTAGTTGACGAAAATTTAGAATTATTTGGAATTACAATTGATATAGGATTAGATTACAGTCCATCAATTCCAGAAAAGGAATTTCAAAATAAAGTATTCAAACATTACAAAGACTTTTTTATTTCAGTATATGGTGAACCATATATATCAAATAAAGTTGGTTTATTATGGAAATTTGATAATGGTTTCTGTGTATTTCAACCTTATATTAAGGATACTTTTTTACGATTTAAATATTTTTGTTTTCCAAAAGAATATGCTAAAGATACAGGGTATGGTTCAATTTATGAATAATAATTGGAATGATGAACTTTTTAATGAATGGTTAAGTTTAAGAGAAAAATTTCGTAAAGCTAAAAAAGATAAAAATTATAATGAAGTAATAAAAATTTGTGAAAATATTATAATTTTAGATAAAAATGCAAAATTTATTAAAATAATGGTGCCTCTTTTTCAAAAAGAAATTGGAAATGCACATCTAAAACTTGGAAATAACAAAGATGCGAAAGGATATTATAATTTAGCAATTGAGGGTTTTAAGTTATATAGAAAAGAAAAATCATTAAAGAATTCAAATGACTGGTTAAAAGATATTGATTTATTAGAAAATAAATTGAAAAAATTAAACTAATTATGGGTGCTCATTAAAGAAGCATAAAGAGAAAACATCCGATTATGCACATCAAAAGGAATGGAGATTAATGATAAGAACATTATCAGAGGATAGTAAATTTAATATGACTTCGATAGAAGATATTTCATATTTAGGAAAAACTAAAGATTTTATTAATAAAATAGAAAAAAATCCAGATAAAGAAGGTTATATTTTAAGATTTTGATAATAAAACGGCATCCGTGCCTTAGCTAGTTGGTATTTCATTGCCCAACTCCAGCCGATAACAGCAAGTAAGGGGTTCAGCGGATTACCGCTTCTCCCAAAGTTTTGGAGTAACAAAACCTTTCCTTACAGGTGTCTATGAGAAAAGTCAAGACCTTTTTAAAAATTACCATATTCTCCAAATAAAATAAAAATTTACTTCCAAAAAAAGAGTTATCATATAGTTGGTAGTCCAAATTAAGAAGAGGATAAAATGCACATTAGATTTATATTTATTTTTAACATTTTTTTGATTGTCTTATTAGGATGTACAGTTCCAAATAATACAATAGCCCCCACGACTACTATAACAACAATAAAATCGTATAATTTTAAAATAGAGAAAATTTATTGGGTTGTTATAAATGCAAATACAAATTTTCAAAATACAGAATATTCATGTTATTATATGTTATCTTTTACTTATTCTGGAGATATTACTTATGATGATATAACATTTATAAGAATTTATAATCCTTCCAATTCTACTCGTTTTATTATAAACCCAGTAGCAACAATGATAAATACAAATACTAAATATATTGGAATATTTCAGATGTTTGACGAAAATAATTTGAATAATGTAGAATTAGGAGAGTATCAAATTGAAGTTTATCTAAAAAATAACAGTATAATAAAAGCAAGTGTTTATTTTACCTTACCTGGTGGAGTAATTCCAAGTAATGATAAAAAGATAATTGCTTATACAGAAGATTATAAAGATGCCACAAATGACTCATTTGTTCCTTGCCTCAAAAGAAGTCAGGTAATGGATTATACAAAAACAGATAGCATAAATATAAAATTTAAGATAAATGATAAAAATACTTACAATGGCTGTATTAAAGTATATGATAGTCAAAATAATTTAATTGGGCATTCAAAATACTTTAGAAATGAAAACCAAACATTAAATAGTTTTATTAATAATGCAAACTTTTTTAATAATGATGTTACTAATGATTTAATTTTAACACAAAATGATTTTATATTTTTCAGTTCATATAATTTTAATGATATTAAAGGTTTTAATATTGAAATATATGATGGAGAACAATATAAAAATGATTTTAGGATTAACTATGATTATGTATCTTGTACACGGCGATATAATTTTTAGGTAGAATTTAGAACAAAGGAAAATTATGATTAAAACACAAAATCTTATTATTATAATTATATTTTTCTTCTGTTCTACTCTAATATTATTTTCAAAAGAGATTAGATTAAAAGTTGATCCAGAATTTAGAATTGATGAAACAAATTACAATAAACAGCTTATAATTGAAGATCATTCTTATATGGATTTATTTAATAAATTTACAAAATCATATAATTATTCAATGATATTAAGAGAAAAAATTATTAAAAAATTATATTTAATTACCAAAAAAAATGATTTCGATATTGATATTTTAAAAAGATGTATTGAACTTACAAAAGAAATCAAATTTAATAAAATTTCTGTTCCATTTTTAGTAAGAAAAACTTATTATGAAAATAATGAAGTATTAATAATTTATTTTGTTTGGGGTATTAATTCTAATGATTTTGCACATTATTGTTATTATGTGATTGATTATAAAAAAAATAATATTTTGTTCGCTGATTCTTGTTTGTGAAGTCCATAACTTTCAGCATCTTCAAACACCTCTAAGCAAACTGTTTGTTTTTAATACACCCTTTGGCGAAATAAAAAAAGGATTTTTTTTTGATACTAAATAATGGAAATATAAAGAAACTGTCAAAAATTCTGTATCTTTACATGTATGATAATTACTTGTCTGAAAATGAATTAGTTAAGTTATATGATAACTACATTGAGAATATTAATTCAATTTCAGGAATTAGTGAATATAGAAAGATTAAAAATTATTTGCATGACTCTATTATTAATAAAATCTCAATTAATAAAGATATTTTGTTTAATTTAACTCTTTATGATGAAACTAAAAATATAAGTTTTACTAAAAAAATGATTTTTCAAAATGGTAGAATAATTTCATATAATAAAGTATTAAAATCTGGAAATATAAAAAGGATAAATAAAAGTTTAAAAGCTTATGAATATTTATATGACGAATTTTATAAAATTGAAAATAGTAATTATGTTACAATAATTTTTACTAATAAAAATAAAACGAAAACAGGATTTTATTTTCCAATGGTTACTATAAAATTTGATACAATAAGAGTTATAGACTAGATATTCTTTTGATAAAGTACCCAATAAATCTATAAAATCTTACTTCTCACTACTACAAAGCCTATACTGTTTAATCAAATGCTTTATATTTATAAATTATTGATATTATATAAATTATAAATAATATCAGTTTATTAATTTATTGACCTTTTAAAAGCATTTGAGTATATATAACACAGATTAATCAGATTGTCACAGATTACACAGATTAAAATCGCATAATTATTTGAGATTAAAGTAATTAGATTTTACGATATATGACAAACCTGAAACATTTGGGTATATCTATTCAAAAAAAGGAGTAATTTATGCAAAATACAGACATGTCTGAAAAGAGGTTTCAAAAATATATAACAAAGTACCTTGCCCAAACCAATAAATATATAGAGACATTTTCAAATGATTTTGATAGAGAATTATGTATAGATAAAACACAATTATTTAACTTTATAAGAGTAGCCCAACCCGATAGTTATGACTTTATTATAAAAAAGGGTAAAGATTCTTTTTTAGACAGGTTGGACAGCAAAATAAAAACAGAAGGTATAATTGAAGTATTAAGAAAAGGGGTAAAACATCTTGATAGGACAATATACTTTTTTTATCCAGAACCAAATTCCACCCATAACCCTAAAGACAAAGTAAAATATGAAGCAAATATTTTTTCTGTCACACAAGAATTAGTTTATACAAATGATAATGGAAACCGAATTGACCTTGTAATATTTATAAACGGACTACCAATAATTACTATGGAATTAAAAAACGCCTATACTAATCAGGCAGTAAAAGATGCAATAAATCAATACAAAAAAGATAGAGACACAAAAGACAAAATATTTAATTTTGCTCGTTGTCTTGTTCATTTTGCTATGGATACAGACCTTGTATATATGACAACAAGACTTGATGGATCAGAAACATTTTTTCTTCCTTTTAATAAGGGACTTAATGATGGCAAACCTTATTCACCATTTGGATCTGGCAATCCTATAAATCCTTATGGAGAAAAAACTTCGTATATGTGGGAAGAAGTTCTTACAAAGAGCAGTCTTGCAAATATAATAGAAAAATTTGTACAACTTGAAAAAACTGACAAAAAGGCAGATAAAGTAAAACTTATATTCCCACGATACCACCAATTAAAGGTTGTAAGGGAATTATTAAAAGATTCAAAAGAAAAAGGGGTAGGGCAGAGGTATCTTATTCAACATTCTGCTGGTTCAGGAAAATCAAACTCTATTACATGGCTTGCACATCAATTGATAGGGCTTTATGATAAATCAAATATAAATCCATTGTTTGATAGTGTTGTCGTGGTTACAGATAGAACTGTACTTGATAGACAGATAAGAGAAAATATTAAAAGTTTTGCACAAGTAAAAAATGTTGTAGAAGCAATAACAGGAAATGGAACAGACATAAAAAAACTTGATCCAACAGAAACTTCAATAAGTAAAACAGCTCACATGAGACTTGCTCTTGAAAATAACAAAAAAATAATTACATGTACAGTACAGACTTTTCCTTTTGTATTGAAAGTAGTAAATGAAATGCAATCAAAAAATATTGCATTTATAATAGATGAAGCTCACAGTAGCCAAAGTGGTTCTGCAGCTGCTAGTATGAATGCTCTTTTCTCTGGGGCAGAGATACCAGAATTTGAAAGAGATGAAGAAGGAAATATTGATACAGAAGAATTGGTAAATTATCTTATTGAATCAAGAAAAATGCTTAAAAATGCGAGTTATTTTGCATTTACTGCAACCCCTAAAAATAAAACACTTGAAACATTTGGCATTAAGCAAGAAGATGGCACATTTAAAGCTTTTCATAATTACTCGATGAAACAGGCAATTGAAGAAGAATATATTCTTGATGTTCTTGAAAATTATACAACATATAAATCATATTACAAGATTAAAGCAAACAGTGAAGCATTTGTAGAAAAAGAATATGAAACAAAAAAAGCAAATAAAATATTGAAATCATTTGTAGAAGGAAATGAACTTGCAATTTATGAGTGTAATAGTCAAGATGTAATCTGACACTTTTTTCATTTTATTGCGGCTAAGATGTTTTTATATCATAGCCAAACATTT
>MIAN01000010.1 GCA_001829125.1 Spirochaetes bacterium GWB1_27_13
AAGACTTTTGAATCAATATTAAAATTGCCTTTAGTATATTGATTAAAAATTATTGAAAATATATCGTTAAAAAAAGTCCAATTTTCACCTTTAGTTAGATTACCAATTTCCTCATTTGATTTTTCAGATAAAACAAATGCTTTTGTTTGTAAATTTGATTCTATTTGTATCTTTAATCTCGTTATATAAATCATTTCCTCATAAGATAATTTTGTATTTCTTGCTAAAAGACCACTAACAAAACCTCTAAATTT
Organism: Spirochaetes bacterium GWB1_27_13; assembly: GCA_001829125.1. GTDB lineage: Bacteria > Spirochaetota > GWE2-31-10 > GWE2-31-10 > MWDO01 > GWC1-27-15. The sequence goes on from MIAN01000010.1 coordinate 255, forward strand.
TCCAAGATTTTCTTTTGTGTCCTCAAGAAGTGATAAAGATGTAAATATCTTACCAATACCTTTAGTTGTTTTAGAAGAAGCTGCAAAATTATAAACATTAAACACATAACCTATTTTTTGTGTATAATTATCAAAGCTATCAGTAAAAAGAATCTCTTTATTATCAATTTTTTTTCTTAATTCCTGCAAAGTATCCAAGTTTTTAAGAATATCTTCTGATTTTTTTTTCATAATATTTTCTGAAGTTTTAACAAATATCTCTAAGGCTTTGTTAGTTTCATCTCTTTGTTTGTTTAATTCTTGTAAATCCATTGAGTTATTTAGATAAATATTAGTTTCTCCTCTTTCTTTTTGGAGATTGTGGATTAAATTAGAACCTTCTTTTAGAAGTAGAATGTTGTTATACATAATATTAATACTTTCCATATCAGATAAAGAAGTCTTTATCAGTAAAATAGAACAAAAAACATAAGAAATTAATGGAAAAAATAGTAATAATATAAATTTTTGAAGTAGGTTCATTTTTTTTATCATATAAATGCCTCGTAGAAATTAAAAGTTATTTTTATTATATCATATTATTTATATATTCTTTATTTTTTTTAATAGAAATTAATAAATTTAAGATATTTAATTTAAATAAATATCAATACAAAAAATATTTAAAAAATATATTAAGATTTTTTTTATAATTCCGAATTGTTAGGTAAGGCACCCAAAGACAAGGATGTTTTTGGAGTAATTAGAATCAAGGAGGATTCAAATGATTATCAATCACAATTTAAGTGCGATGTTTACAAATCGCCAAGTAAAACTTAACGATTTAGGAGTAGCTAAAAGCTTAGAAAAGGTTAGTTCTGGATTAAGAATTAACAGAGCTGCAGATGATGCATCTGGACTTGCGGTTTCTGAAAAAATGAGATCACAAATTAGAGGTTTACAAAGAGCTGAAAAAAATGCTGAAGATGGTATTTCTTTTATCCAAACAGCAGAAGGTTATTTACAAGAAACACAAGATATTGTTCAAAGATTGAGAGAACTTGCAGTTCAAGCTTCAAACGGTATATATTCTTCTGAAGATAGAATGTATATTCAAGTTGAAGTAAGTCAGCTTATTGATGAAATTGATAGAATTGCATCACACGCTCAATTTAACGGAATGAATATATTAACTGGTAGATTTGCAAGAGAAGATGCTTTAAACTCTGTTACTGGTAGTATGTGGTTACACATTGGTGCAAATATGGATCAAAGAGAAAGAGTTTTTATTGGTACAATGTCTACTCAAGGTCTTAGATTAAAAAGCCCAAATGGACTTCCACATGCAGCAACATTTATATCTCTTTCATCTCCAGACTCAGCTAATGCAGCTATTGGTACTCTTGATTTAGCACTTAAAACAATAAACAAGCAACGTGCCGACCTGGGAGCTTACCAAAACAGGTTAGAACATGCAACGAGAGGACTATTAATCGGTTCAGAAAACTTACAAAGTGCAGAATCCATAATTAGGGATTCTAATATGGCAGAAGAAATGACAACATTTAGTAAAAATCAAATATTGTCTCAATCTTCATTGGCTATGCTTTCACAGGCTAACAGAAAATCTCAAAATATCCTACAATTATTACAAGGGTAATCTCTCCGGGGGAAATGGGTTGTCTACTGGCAACCCAAATTTCTTTTAAGTAAGTTTAGTCAAGTTATTAATCTTTTTGATATGAATATAATTAAATATTTGTTCAGTAGATATATTCTTTATATCTTCATAAAGAGAATTTTTTATTTTCTATACTTTTTTTACATTTTTTGAATCATTCTTTTAACAATTCTAATTTCATTTCTTTTGTTTAAATTCAGCTGGTAAAAAGATTTTATTCATAGAATTATCTTTTTGTAATTTTTGCAATATTATTTCAATTGTTTCTTTTGAAGCATAATAATCTCTTAAAAGAAATCCTTTTTCATCATTTTTTACTTCTTCAAACTCATCAAAATAGCATTCAACAGGATATGAAAGGTAAAAATTATAAACAGAATTATTAAAAAATATTCTAAATTCTTTCTTTTTTGAAGTTTTAAAAAATCCAGATGTAATGATACAATTTTTTGAGCTTATATTTTTAATATTTTTAAAATTAATTATTTTTTTATTTTGTAAAAAAGATTCTACCTCAAACCTATCAGGGTAAAAAGAAATCTTTGGATTTAAGTTAAAAAAAGCAATTAAAATTAATATTATACCAAAACAAAGAATAGTAACATGAATAAAAGATAAGAAAGTGAATAAAATATTAGTAGTAAGTTTATTAAAAAACAAACTAAAATAATCAAATTTTTTTATTTGAATAGCAACTATAATATAAATAACAAAAAATATTAAAATAGCAATTGTTCCATAAATAAAAATTAAATTTTTACTATTAGCAAATACAAATTCTGGTTTTTGTTTTTTTATTTCCATAAAATATTTTCCTTAAATAACTAAATTTATAACACAGATTAACCAGATTGCCACTTATTACTAAGATTAAAATCTAATTACTTTAATATCAAGTAATTATCCTATTTCAATCTGTAACAATCCAAAAAATCCATGCTATATAGTCAGTATAAATAAAATTTAAAAAGTTATCAATAGCTAAATATATTTAAATTACAATTTAAGTTCTGACCAAATTTTTATTGTACCAAAATTCTTTTGTGTTCCAATAGGATTTTCAACTCCTAGTAATAATTTTGGAGACTCCAATGCAATACCCCAACTTAAATTTTTGATAATATCCATACTAAAACCAGTTTCTATGCTCAAAACATTCCATTCGCCCCATCTATTCTTTTGATCTAAAGTTACTGTTTTTCTTGTAGTTTTATCAACCCATCTATTATTTACTGTATCATAATAATAATTAGAACTCATAAGTCTTACATTTTTTGCTGCACCAATTCCAAAATCAACATATAATTTCAAAGTTTTTGGTCCAACATCTGTAAAAATAAACTCATTTTTTAAAATTTCATAAAAGAATATTTCTGGATTATTATTAACATAATTATATACAAAATATATTTGGTTACTTACACTATATCTAAAAAAATCAGAAAATAAATTAGTAGAATCAAAACCAATTTTAAAACCTAAATTTATAATATGATCTTCATATTCTTGAGAAAGCCATTTTACACTCTCATTACCAATTCTAATAAAACCACCTTGATTTGTTTTAAAAGAATAAATAAAAGGGATCGAGAAAGTGAATCTTTTATTAAATAAAACTACTTCTGGAGAAAAAGATAAAATAGTAGAAACTGCCTTGCTTGCAAAATAAGCATCGAGATTCCAATCTAATGCTAACTTAATTTTATCTTCTTTACCTGTTGGAAGATTAACTTCGAGAGGCAAAGAAAGACCTGTTGCAAAGTTTACATTTCCTTTAGCTGGGTCTACATCAGCAGTTGAGTCTGTCTGAGTCTGGAATGCGACACTAAATGAAGCCTTTGGATAAAAATTAAATTTATTTTTAGAAAATAATTCTACTCCACCCCTTAGAAAAAAACCAGCATCTATCTGATTATCTTCAAAATATTTTGGGTCAAATGCGTCTTTTGATGCTCCACCACCTTCTACGTAAGGTATAACACCTTCTTTACCACTACCAGCAACTTGTTTTTCAAATCCAATAGAAAAACCATGAGGTTTTTGATTAGCATCTGAATTTGAAGGATTAGCAAAAAGCATATTATTAGTCCAAAATTTTACTGCTAAAGATTCTTCTGCTGTTGGTTCGTAATCCTTTGGATCAAAAGAATAATATAATATAGTAGAATCATTTATAAAACCATTGTTAAAAAATTTGTGATTTAATTTCAAAACATCAACTAAGGCTGTAACTCCATAATATTTTTGAACTTCTTTAAAGTCCTCATAATTAAAAAATACACCAGTTCCCAAAAGGTTTTTTACCTTTGCTTCTTCAAATACTACCTGAAAGTTACCAAAAACTATGTTAGATGAACCACCTTCATATCTTGGAAAATAAACTTTTGTAGGTCTGCCATAATCATCTGTGGCATCCATCACATACCAACTTCCTTTTGGCTCAATATCAGTTAGACCCATAGATTTAATTTTTAATTTTACACTTATTTCTGTACCATCATCACTTTTTGTGAAACCGCTGGAAACTACCTTATTTGCTATATCCATACTCATTCTAATTTTATTTTCAAAATCAAAACCAAGAGTGAGTGGAAAACTTTTATTTATAGTTAAACCTTCTTTTACCCAGAGACTCGCACCAAAAATAGCCTTTACTGAGCCTTCAAATTTAAAAGAAAACCATAAGTTTTTTTCTTTTAACTCCTTAACATCATTTTGTAAACTTAAAAGTTCTTTTCTAATTTGATCTATATCAGTCGAATTATCACTACTCATATCCTGACAAAAAATAAAATAACTAAAAGACATTATGAATAAAATATAAAAAAGCTTTTTCAAATTATTCTCCTCGAAAAAAATATATGGATTTATAACATAAAAATAACTATTATGTCAACAAATCTAATCTTCTGAGGCTTTAAAATTATAAATTGGTTTCATTATAAAATCAACATCTATCGTATCACCTACAAATTGTAAAAGTTCTTCCTTAGATTTATAAGCCATTGGCGATTCATCTATCGTATTTTTACTAATGCAAGAACTCCATATTCCTTCCATTGATTTTTTAAATTCTTCTACACTCAAATTTTCTTTTGCTTTATTTCGTGATAGAATTCGCCCTGCACCATGAGGAGCAGAACTATTCCATTCATTATTTCCCTTACCGAGTCCAATTATAGTACCATCTCTCATATTTAGTGGAATAATGAGTCTTTCGCCTGATTTAGCAGAAATTGCACCTTTTCTAACTATTTTATCATTAAAATTTATATAATTATGAATAGATTTAATTATGTCTATATCAGAAAATATAGATTCATCAATTAAAATATTATCTTTTATTCCTTTAAAATATCTAAGTAAAACACCAGCGATTACTTTTCTATTTAAAGAAGCGTATTCTTGAGCCAATTTCATATCTTCAACATATTTTTTGCCAAAAACATCATCTATATACAAATATTCAAGCCCAGTATGAATTCCTTTGATTTTATGCTTTTCTACGAAGTCTTTTGCTTTCCTTTGATAAAATTCGGCAATTTTCTTACCAAGATTTCTACTTCCAGTATGTATTACAAGCCATTTATTGCCAGCATTATCAACATCAATTTCTATAAAGTGATTTCCACCACCAAGTGTCCCAATAGAATTCCACGCTCTATCAAACTCAATTTCGTATTTTTTACCATAATCAGTTTTTAAGTTATCAATTGCAATGTTTAACCTTTCGTTAAAATCTCGATTTTCTCTTTTAATTGGTGGTTTAGTTTTTCTCACTTCAAAACCACAAGGGACATTTTGTCTCAAATATTTATCAAAATTTGCAAAATCAATATCTATTTGTCCAAGTTTGTAAGCTTCTATTCCACAACCAATATCAACGCCTATTATATTTGGTATAACAAAGTCTTTAATTGGCATAGTAAAACCAATAACAGCCCCTGCTCCCTTATGACAGTCTGGCATAATTACAACTTTTGCATCTTTAAAAATTTCTTGATTTATAAAAGAATAAACTTGTGATATTGTTTCTTGATCTGCAAAATCAGTCATAATCTTTGCTTTTGCGTATTGTCCTTCAAGTTCAATCATAATTTTCTCCTTAAAAATAAAAGCGACGATTCTTCTCGTCGCCTTTGTCAATTAAATAGCCAATCTGTATAAATCTGCTCCATTTTGTGTTATATAATCTGTGCAATCTGCGTTATATAATCTGTGACAATCTGTGTTATATAATCTGTGACAATCTGTGTTATATAATCTGTGACAATCTGTGTTATATAATCTGTGACAAT
>MIAN01000011.1:0-654 GCA_001829125.1 Spirochaetes bacterium GWB1_27_13
ATAAAACTATCTTGTCATAGCCATATTTATCAAAATAACCAACTTCCTCTTTTGCAGCCTCAAGCATTGTTTTTACATTGTCAACATATTTTTCTTTTAAGTGTTTTGGTAAAGAGCCACCATTTATACCAATCCTAACAGGGATATTGTGTTCCTTTAAGCAGTCGATTACTTTTTTTACTTTTTCCTCACCACCAATATTACCGGGATTTATTCTAACCTTATGCACCCCAGCCTCGATTGCCATGATCGCAAGTTTGTAATCAAAATGAATATCTGCAACAACTGGAATAGTGACATTCTTCAAAACTTCTCTAAGCCCGCTAACCGCAGTCTCGTCAGGAACAGTAATCCTAATTATGTCACAACCAATATTAGCAAGTCGCTCTATTTTTTGTATAGTCTTATCAACTTCTGTAACTGGATTTTTTATCATTGACTGAATAGGAATATAATCACCGCCGATTGTAAGTTTACCAATGTTTATTTTCATTTATTACCTCTTTTTGTTAAAAAAAACTTAACAAATTTTAAAATCTATTTTAATAAACAAGAAAAATTATTTTAAACAATCTAAAACTTTAAATTTAGTCTCAGCAAAAAGTATTTCGTCTAAAGCGTTATCGAGTTTCTCGGTATCAGAACATTGTTCAA
>MIAN01000011.1:684-17381 GCA_001829125.1 Spirochaetes bacterium GWB1_27_13
AATAAATTCTTTTTCGTATTCAGTGATACCAAATTTTTTTGATAATAGACGAATTAAAGTTTTTCGCTTTTCTTTAATTTTTCCTTTAATTTCTCCTTCAATTCTGCTTTCATTTTTAATAGCATCTAAAAATGTTATCATAGTATCCTCCTCATCTTGTAATTCTTCAAATAATTCTTTTGTTATATGTTCAAATTTATCTTTATCTATATCTTTTACCTTAGAAATATAGTAAATTATTATTTCTAATTCCTCTATACTTTTAAATTTATCATAATTATAAAACAGTCTAATTATTTCTAATAATGATTTATATTCTTCGTCATATATCGTTTTTAGAGCAATTAGTCCAGAATAAAGATGAATATTTTTAATAAATTCTTTATTTATCTTAGAATTATCTTTTGTATTAAATAATATGTAATTAAAATCAATAATATTTTGTTTAATAGAATCGCTGGCATCAAAGATGTCTTTGAAATTGTTAGGTATTTTCCATTCTTTTTGTCCGTGATAAAAAACTAGCGGGATCACAATTCTTAATTCTTTATTTTTTTTGTAGTCTTCAAAAGTTATATTAAAAATATATTTAAAAATTTGGATAAATAAATCTTTTGGTTTATCATTATCAATAGTAGATTTGTGTTCTAGTAAAAGGTAAAAATCGACATTTTTTTTGTTTTTTAGTTTGGTTTTTATAACTAAATCTTTCATAGTTGACTTTAAATTGGGCAATACATGATTTTCTTTATCAAAATCAAGAAAATCAAAATCTATCTGATTAAAAATACCCTCTGGCAAACTGATTCTTAAAAAATCAATAGCATTTTCTTTTTTAGATAGGAGTTGTAAAAAAAAATTGTTATGTATATTTGCAGTTTCTTTTTTCATAAAAAAAATATAACTAAAATCTGGTAATTTGTCAAAAGAAAACTAATGATAGTTTTTATACAAAAACGATTTAACAAAGGTCTATTGATTTAGCCATTACCCAAAAATCTTGAAAAATATTCAACAACGCTTTGAATTGCCCCTGCAAATTGAACACTTGTAGTTGCTAAATTTGTCAAACCATTTAATTTATCGAGCATTGATTTAATAATTTGCTCCTTTTGAAATCACACCAAACATAATCTATTTCATTATAGCAATTAGTATTATCCCCCTTTTGCATAAATGGGGGATTTTTTAATGAATTTAATCTGTGTAATCTGTGACAATCTGAAAAATCTGTGTTATATTAATCCTTAAACTCAAAATAAATAACCACGCTTTTTGGTACTTTAGAAGTTTCGTTGTAATTTTTTGAGTTGTTGTCTGCAAACATTCCTTTGTCCTCAAGCCAGAGTCTTATAAAGTATGAGTAGCATTTTTCTTTACCTATGTCGTTAAATACTTCAAAACTATCTAATTCTTTAATCCGTCCCTTTGCATTCTTGATAGTTGTCCCGTTTTTTAACTCAATATCAAAGATGTATGGAAAGTAAAAAACAACGCTTGCATTTTCTTTTTGTTTTTTGACCATTGTGTAACCTCTGACCCTGATAGTTTTAACGAAATCAACTAAGATTTTTTGGTTACCTTCTTCGTTACCTTCCCAAGTTAGATTATTAATATAAAAACCTTTTAGTCCTTTAATTATCCCTTTTTTAAAAATACCACTTTGTTCTTGATATTCTAAATTAATGTTGTATTGTGGGTCATTGTTTTTAGAATTATCACCTTTAACTGTTGGATTTGTTGGGTCTTTTGGATCGTCAAGATCATTTGACGCACAAAATAAATTTAGGGTCACTAAGACCATAAAAAGTACAAAAAAATTCTTCATTTTTCCCTCCCAAGAAATAATGACGATATGTCAAAATCAAAAATTTTGAAAGCTAAGTATAGTTAAGATACGATTTAATCAGTGTTAATTTGCGAAAATCTGATTAATCTGTGTTATAATATATCAAAAAAAACAAAAATGTCTACAAACATTTATCTATAACTTATGAGAAACTTATTTTAAATCTTATGATTTGTTTTTGTTTTAAACGTATAACACAGATTTTTCACCCGCCAAGCGAGTACAGGTAGATTGTCACAGATTAGATTCATTTAATTAATAGTCTATACTCTTTGATGAAATAAAAACTTTTCAGTATATAAAAAAGAAAAAAAATATTTTTTCAAAAAAAACTATTTTAAACTTGATTTTATGTTATAATATTATATATAATGGTCTAATTAAATTAGATTCTATTTAATTTTTTTTGAGATTTGTAAATAAGGTATAATTTTTAAAAATAAAACAATAAAATAATTTTTTAATTATTTTTTAAGGAGTTATAATGGCGACAAGAATTCTTTTAGCAGATGACCTTTCTTTTATGAGAATGGTTCAAAAAGAAATATTGGAAGAAAAAGGGTATGATGTTGTTGGTGAAGCATCTGATGGGCTCGAAGCAATAGAAAAATATAAATCATTAAGACCAGACATTTTAATTTTGGATATTACTATGCCAAATATGAATGGACTTGATGCAATGCACAAAATTTTTGAGCTTGATAAACAGGCAAAAATAATTATGTGTTCTGCTTTGGGACAACAACAATTAATTGTAGAAGCTATTAAATCTGGCGTTAAAGATTTTATTGTTAAGCCATTTAAACCAGAAAGAATACTTTCTGCAATAGAAAAGGCAATGCGATAAATTATGCAAAAAAAAATAAAAGTATTTACCATTGATGACTCTCCTATTTATAGACAGGTGTTAAGAGAAATTATTTTTTCTGATCCTGATCTTGAGTATGCGGGGTTTGCTTCCAATGGTGCTATTGCTATAAAAAAAATACCAATAATTGATCCAGATATTATTACTCTTGATATAGAAATGCCAGAAATGGGTGGCATCGAAACTCTAAAGTATATAATGGAAAACAATCCAAAACCTGTAATAATGGTAAGTTCTTTTACTAAAGATGGTGCAGATATTACATTTAAAGCCTTAGAACTTGGGGCAGTAGATTATATTCAAAAACCAGAGTTGTCTGGCTTACAGGATAATATAAGGGCTTTAGAGGACATGCTACTTACAAAGATAAAAATATTTGCAAACTTTAAACTCCCTGATACAAAAATTTTTAAACAAATAGCAGAAGAAGATGGACTTCCTGTAATAGGCGGACTTCCTTCTTATGAAGTTCCAAAGATAAGAAGTAAATCTATTGATGTTATAGGAATAGGGTCTTCAACTGGAGGAACTGTTGCTTTAACTAAGATTTTACCAGCTATAAGTGCAAGTATAGGTGTCCCTATATTAATTGTCCAACACATGCCACCTCTTTATACGAATAGTTTTGCCAAAAGATTATCCTCTATATGTTCTCTTAAAGTCGTTGAAGTGCAAGGAGGGGAGTCGTTAGAGGCAAACACAGTTTATATTGCTCAAGGTGGATTTCACATGGCAGTAAGAAATGGTAGAATAATTATAGATAATAGTGACCCAGTAAATAACCACAAACCATCGGTTGATTTTTTATTTCGTTCTATCGAAAAAGAATTTGGGGATAGGGCGTTAGCTATAATTTTAACTGGAATGGGGTCTGATGGTGCTAAGGGGCTTGCTTCTATAAAGGATGCTGGTGGTTTTACAATTGCTCAAGACGAAGAGTCATCCGTGATATTTGGAATGCCAGGTTCTGCAATAAAGACTGGCAAAGTTGATAGAATAATTCCACTAAACAAAATAGCAAGTTTTATAAACGAAGTTTTGGACTTTTCAAAAAAAAAGAAAATTTAATTTTTTAAAATTTCTTTCAAACTTTCCATAACTCACCTCAGTTAGTATTAAATTAAAAATTAAATTTCTGATTTTATATTGCAATAATTATTAATTTACAAAGGAGATAAAATGAGCAAAAAACAAATTATTTTAATTGTAGGGATATTAGTTTCATTTATTTACGGATTATTAATTCTAGCTCCACAGGAACTAATTAATAGAGTTGGAGTTTTTTTTGGCATTATCTATATGATATTATTTATTAAATGGATTATCTACGATGCAGAACAATATAATTTTCATATTAGTAACATGATAAAAGTATTATTAATACTTACTCCTACTGCACCATTTGTTTTTATTTGGTATTTAATTAAAACAAGAAAAATTAAAACATTTATTCTCTTATTAAAGCTTTTTGTGTATATATTATTAAATTTCATTATTGTATTCATATTTTTCTTTGTAAAAGACTTAATATTTGTTAAATAGAGATGATGATTATATACTTAAACGCTTCTAAAAGGTAAATAAATAATAAAATTGGAATTATTTGTAATAAATTGATTTATTTTTGGCTATTTTATGAAAGAATTTATCTTTTTGGTGATTAATGTTGACAAATTTTTCTAATTTGATATAATTATTGTGAGTGTGAAATTTAGTTTGGAATTTAATTATGTCAAATTTTTTCGTCAGAGAAATATGTTAAAAGCTTAAAATTGACATAATAAATTATAACTTTATGAGATACAATTTTTATTTAGGTTGTTTTTGTATGAGTAAATATTATTGTAATTTTTTAAATAATTTTATGACTATTTTATGTGATGGAAATGTAACATGTGGCTTAGATGATCCGTACAGCTTAAGATCTTTTGGAAATGTAAAAATGCAATCTGTACAATCAATATGGAATAATGTAAGATACAATGTATTTGATTATATGTTAAATAATGGAAAGGTATGCCATGATTGTTCTCTTTATTCATGTTATGAACCCAATCAAAATAAAATAGAAAGAGATATTCTACCAAAAAAGCTTATTATTGAACCTACTATTTTATGTAATATAAATTGTCTAAATAGTTGTTGTCAGATCAATAATGATAAATCATTTCGTTCTCGACAGGAAAATTTTTTAGACTATGATATTTATTGTAAAGTCATTGATGAATGTGGTAAAAATGTATCATTTATGCTGTTTATGAATTATGGAGAGTCTTTTTTACATCCTAAAGCGATCGAGATGATTTCTTATGCAAAAAAAATAAATCCAGATATGCAAATAGAGACAAGTACAAATGGTATCCCATTTTCTAATAATAATTTAGCAAAAAAAATTATACAATCAGGCATTAATAAAATAACTTTTACTATTTCTGGAACTAATCAAAAATCATATGAAAAATATCATAAAAATGGTAAGTTCCAATTAGCTTTTCAAGGGTTGGCAAATACATGTTTAGAAAATAATAATAAAAATGTGATAATTGAATGGCGTTATCTATTATTTAATTGGAATGATTCTGAAAAGGAAATAAAAAAAGCTATAAAATTAGCTGATGAATTAAAAAATTGTCAACTAACTTTTCACTATAGCTTAGAACCCTTTAATGCAAGATCATATAAATTAGCCCCAGGAAATACAGATTATTATAAAGTTAATAATATTGTGAGTTTTTCTCATGATGTTTTGAAAACATTAACTATTATTCCAAATAATAATGGACTTTATCATCTTGAAAATAACGATAATATTGGAAATTTCTATTGGAGTTCTTCAAAAGCAGAACTTTATTACGAAATAGACAAATTTAATAATATACAAATAATTTTATGCAAAAATCAGGATATAAATAAAAAAATAGTTAATATTGTTTTACCATGGAGAAAAACACAATTTACTATTTCTGGAAATAATTGGAATACTTTTAATATAAAAGTTCCTAAAATTTATAGAAAGAAAAAAATAATAAAAGTTATAATTACAACTTCAGTTTGGTTTCCACAATTAGAAAATTCTAGTGATGATTTGAGGTGTCTAGGAATTATGATTAAAGATAATTTTTTAAAAGATTTTGTTCCCTCTGATATTTCTTAAACTAAAGAATATATTTATTAATCAATAGAAAAATTAGAAAATTGATGCTTTACAAAATAATTATTATATCGAAGTAAATTTAAACGCTCAAAGCATTCAAAAAATTTGTTCTCAAGCAATTGAAACTGTTGAGTTAACAGTGGAAGACTGGAAAATTGAATATCAATAACAATTGTTATCAACACTTCAAAAAGATTAAAAGAAATCCACAAAATGGCAGAAAAAGCCAAATTAACTATGAATAATTAAATATAAAAGACCTGTTAGGTTTTTAAAACCTGACATGTCTAAAATTAACTATCAAAAAAAATCACCTCATTTAAATTGACTTTATTCTTTTGTATGGTAAAATTGTTCTATTAAATTTATTGACAAAATCTATTGATTTTATTAGATTAAAAATATGAGAAAAAAGAAAATTTATTTAGATACAAGCGTTATTAGTTTTATATTTGCTGATGATTCTCCTGATTTTAAAGATATAACAATAGATTTTTTTGAACATTATTCAAAAGATTATGAATTATATATTTCTGAAATTGTTATTCTTGAAATTAATAAAAATACTAGCAATGATTTAAAAAAAGCAATGTTAGATACTTTAAAAAAATATGATATAAAAGAATTATTATATAATGAAGAAATTGAAATTATAGCAAAAACTTATTTAGTAAATAAAATTATTCCTGAAAATAAGGAAGAAGACGCTTTACATGTTGCTTATACTACATATTATCAAATTGATATTTTATTATCATGGAATTTTAGACATTTAGCAAATATAAAAAAAGAAGAAAAAATTATTATTGAAAATATGAAAATTGGTTACAATTATCCAATAAGATTACTCTCCCCCTTGGAGGTTTTAGATGAATAAACTAGAAAATAGTGAAGCGTTAAAAAGAGTTTGGAGATGGAAAGATGAAATTCATAATGAAGTAAAAAATTTAGATATTTCTGAAAGATTAAAAGAAATCCACAAAATGGCAGAAAAAGCCAAATTAACTATGAATAATTAAATATAAAAGACCTGTTAGGTTTTTAAAACCTAGCAAGTCTAAAATTAACTATCAAAAAAAATCCCCTCATTTAAATTGACATTATTCTTTTCTGTGATAAAATTATTTTAAAAATTACAAAAGGTTTGGTATGAAAAAGTTTTTGATTATAGATGCGTTTGGATTAATTTTTAAGTCTTATTATGCTTTTATTAGTCGTCCGCTTACTAATAGGAATGGTGAGAATACTTCTGCGATTTTTGGTTTTTTCAAAAGTTTGGTTGGTATTCTCAAAAAGGAAAAGCCAGATTATATACTTGTTGCTTTGGAAGGTGCAGGCGAATGTTTTAGAAATAAAATTTACCCTGAGTACAAGGCTAATAGGGACGAAGCACCAGCGGATTTAAAGTCACAGATACCAAAAATTATCAATTTGTTAGAAAAATTAAACATTCCGCATATTCATAAGGAAAGTTTTGAGGCTGATGATATAATAGGGACAGTGGCTAATAAATTTGCAACCGAAGAGGGTAAGGAAGCGATAATTTTATCCAGTGACAAGGATTTGATGCAGTTAATTACTGATAAAGTTTTTATGTATAAGCCTTCAAAAAATAGCAGTGATTTTAATGTTTTGACACCAAAAGCGGTTTTTGATGAAATTGGTATTAAACCGTCGCAGGTCGTGGATTATCTCGCTTTGATTGGTGACGCATCTGATAATATTCCTGGTGTTGGTGGAATAGGTCCTAAATCAGCGGTTGTCCTCCTAGAAGAATGGGAAAATCTTGACAATATTTACAATAATATAGATAAAATCACTGGTAAAGTTAAAGAAAAACTCTTAAAAGATAAAGAATCTGCTTTTTTGAGCCAAAAACTTGCAACAATCGAAAAAAATATTGATTTTGAGTTTAATATTGAAGATTTTGGTATTAAACCATTAAACATAAAAGATACAAAACAATTACTCGAAGACGATAATTTAAAGAGTGTGATTTTAGATATAGAAGAATATAATTTAAAGATATTTGGTGAAAAACCAGAAATTATTATACCTAAGGAAGAAATTAAACCAAAAGACTTAAAATTGGTGGAATATAAACTTTTATTTAAAGAAGATGACTTAAAAAAGTTTGTTTCGGATATTAAAGAGACTGGATATTTTAGTTTTGATTTGGAAACTACTGGCTTTGATTTTTTTAAAGACTCTATTATTTGTATGAGTATTGCAACTTCTAAGATGTGTACTGTGATTCCTTTTCATCTTTCATTATTTCAACAAGGCGAAATTGAGTTTAATATTACAAAAGATTATATAGACAGTACAAAAAGCTTATTAAAAACTATTTTTGAGGATGAAAGTATAACAAAAATAGGTCAAAACATCAAATTTGACATAAAATTCCTAAAAACTTTTGGTATTGAGACAAAAGGGGATTGTTTTGATACAATGCTTGCTGAATATTGCCTTGATGCTTCACACAATATTTTAGGTGTTAAAGACCTTTCAGAAAAGTATTTGGGGCATAAAATGATTCGTTATGAAGAAGTCGTTGGGGATACCAAAAAAAACACTCTTCAAGATGTGCCTGTTAAAAATTTGGTAGAATACTCAGGTCAAGATGCTTATTTAACTTATAAATTACATGAAATTTTAAAAGAAAAATTGAGAGAAAGTAAAAAAATTGAAGAATTATTCTATTTAATAGAAATGCCTCTTATGAAAATACTTATTGATATGGAATATACCGGAGTTTTTGTTGATAAAGACTATTTATTTATCCTTTCGAGTCAATTAGAATCAGATATTGATTTATTAAATACAAAACTTCAAGATTTTGTTGATGAGCCTTTTAATCCAGCTTCTCCTAAGCAAGTTGCTGAAATTCTATTTAATAAACTCAATTTACCTCCTATTAAGGCTACAAAAACTGGGCAATCAACTGATGTGGATGTTTTGAAAAAACTTGCTGTAATTCATCCTTTTGCAAGTATTTTATTGGAATACAGAACTTTGACTAAAATTAAGTCGACTTATTCTGACTCGTTGCCACAAATGATAAATAGTGTTACTAAAAAGGTGCATACTACTTATATGCAGACAGGAACACAGACTGGTAGGTTATCGAGTAAAGACCCAAATTTGCAGAATATTCCAATAAAAACAGAGATTGGTCGCAAAATTAGGAAATCTTTTGTCCCAACAGAAGGTAATTTGATTTTAAGTGCAGATTATTCGCAGATAGAGCTATTTTTACTTGCTGAGTTTTCTAAAGATGAGCATTTATTTAATGCTTTTAATAATAACGAAGACATCCACTCAAAAACTGCATCTTTAATTTTTGGTAAAAATATCGATGAAGTGACAAAGCAAGAACGAACAATTGGTAAAACTGTAAATTTTGGCGTTTTGTATGGTCAGGGGGCTTTTGCTTTGGCAGAGGATTTGAATATTCAACGAAAAGAGGCAGCTGATTTTATTGATAAATATTTTAAAAGTTATGCTGGAATTGCAGTATATATTGAGCAAATTAAAGAAAATTGCAGAAAAAATGGTTTTGTTGAGACTCATTGGGGTAGAAAACGAACAATTCCAGAGATTAACGACAAAAATAAACTAAGACAAGCTAATGGTGAACGAATGGCTGTAAATACAACAATTCAGGGGACAGCAGCAGATTTGATAAAAATTGCAATGATTAGGATTTTTAATAAATTTAATGAAGAAAAAATTAGGTCAAAACTTGTGATGCAAGTACATGATGAGCTAATTTTTGATGTGTATCCTGACGAAAAAGATAGAATTATTATGATAATTAAAGAATCAATGGAAAATGGTTTTGATTTTAAACTACAATTAAAGACTTCGGTAGAAATCGGTCAAAACTGGGGGGACTTACATTAAAACAATAATTGGTTTAACGGGTTTTTATTGCAGTGGCAAATCAACAGTAGAAAAAATTATTCAAAATGATTATAATTTTTATATAATCGATGTTGATAAAATAGGACATCTTGCATTAGAAGAAAAAAAAGAGACTCTTGTAGAAACTTTTGGTCAGGAAATATTAACTGAAGGTAAAATCAATAGGAAAATCTTAGGCAAGATTGTTTTTTCTGATAAGAAAGAGTTACAAAAATTAAACTCTATTGTTCATCCTTTTATGGTTTTGAAAGTCAAGGAGTTAATCGAAAGTTGTAATAATCCAAAAATATGTATAAATGCAGCCCTTCTTTATGAAATGGGGCTAAATGAACTGTGTCAAAAAATCATCATTGTTAAAATTTCTTTACTAAAAACATTCCAAAGAGCAAAAGAAAGGGATGGAGCTTCTTTTCTTAAAGTGCTAAAAATTATAACAAGCCAAAAAGTTATGAAATTAGCTAATAAAAATAAAGAAAAATCCGAAATTTTCTTTGTAAATAACAATTCTATGTTAAATAATTTGAAGCAACAAATCGATAATGTAATAAAACGATGCTAAATTAAAATTTGACTAAATAGGGTAATTTTAAGATTAATATCTTAAAGGAGAATTAACAATGAATGAAGAATTAAAAAAAGATGTAAATGAAAAGCAAGAAAAACCAAAAAGTTTTTATACAGTTAATCTTACTGAAGGGCGAGTTTTGGTAATTTTTGTTGTCTTCGTAATTTTGGTTGTCTCTGGGATTTTTGCAACGCTAATTATTCTCTCAAATATCTCAAAAAATAGAGATGTTGCAAACCAAACAATTGAAGATACTAATACAATCAAGGAAGAAAATGATTACAACTTTTATTCTGATCTTACAGGTGAAGAAATTGTCGATCAAACAAAAGATGTTACTGTGGCTCATGAAGAAAAAAAGACAACTCCTGAACTTGAAGATGTAAAAAAAATAGAAAATAAAGAAGAAGATATTGTTGATATTGATAATTCTTCTGTGATTTATTCTTCTGACTTAAAAGAAAAAGAAACAACTCCAGTAACAAAAACGACAAAACAAAACAAAAAAATTGTTACAACAAAAAAAATAAGCCCAGAGATAAAAAACACAAAGAAAGTTGAAGAGAAAAAAATTGTAACTAAAAAGATAAAAGAAGATAAAAAAGTTACGACAAAAACCAACAAAAATACAGTAGTAAAAAAAGAATTAACAAAAAAATATGTTGTTCAAGTTGGCTCTTTTACTAACAAAAAGACAGCTGATGAAGTTTCAAGTTTTTATAAAAAAGATGGTTATCCTGTTTATGTAAAAGAATTTGAGTCGAAAGGTAAAACTTATTATAGATTAAGAGTTGGACCTTTTAAAGATAAAACAAATGCAGAAAAAAATCTTGTATCATTAAAATCTTCAAAATACGGTAAAAATAGCTATATTTCTGTTGTAGCAAATTAAATAATTTCTCCTTAAACCAGACAATAGAGCCAGAAATGGCTCTATTGTTTTTTGTAAACTCAAAACCATAGCAATAACTAAAAAATATTCTACTCATAATATTTCTTTACAATATTAGGATAATCTTTTTGTCTTATCTCTGCTAAGGCATCCCATATCTTTTCTGCTAATTGTGGGTTTTTATTTACAAATTGATGAGAAAGCATAAGATAATAATTTTTAGATATAATAGGTGGATTTAATTTTTCTATATTTTTATTAAATTCTGGAGATTTTTCTATTAAATAATCCCCTTCTGTTTCCCATGCTGCAACTAAATCTAAAATGCCTACGGAAAGTTCTTTTAGATTATTTGCAGTAGAAGAGCTTGTTTCAACCGTGTAACCCATTCCCTTTAGGTCATCTACAATCGAATACCCCAGAGGAGCTCCAATTTTTTTTGATAAATTTTTTATTTCTTTACCATCCCAAGTTATTTTTGATTCCTTTAATTTATAAAAACAATAATTTGTTTTGTTGTATTTTCTACTTTCGTCAATTAGCCCGTTCTTTTTTGGATAAACACCAAACTCTTCTCTTTCTTTTTTATAACTTGCAGTAAATACTCCATCTGATTTACCATCTTTGAGCATTACTTCGAGACATCTTTTCCATGGAAATCTTTTAAATGTTATTTTAATATCCAATTTTTTTTCAAGAAGTTTCATACATTCAACAGCAACACCGGGTTTATCCCAATTAATATTATCCCCATTACCAATAAAATCAGGAAATGATTGTTTATCTTCATAAACAAAAATTAAATTTACTGTCTCTGCATTTAATAAAAAAGAAAATAATAAAATTTCAATTATTAAAAATATTAATTTTTTCATCTCAAATTCCTTTCTCTGTTTCTATTATAATTAAAAAAATTGACAATTAAAATCTAAGTCTCTTTTTATCCATATTTAGTGGTAATGTTCGTTTTGCTGGATAAAATGACCTCCACAATACCTTATTTTATTTCATTATAAAATTACATTTCAAAAGTCTATGGAAACAATACAATCTACCCATTTTTATATGGATAGGTTTAAACTAAAATAACTCAATGAAGGATATTATCCCGCTATATTTCACTTATAATACTTTTTTATAATATTAGGAAAATTTTTTTTCCTTATCTCTGCTAAGGCATCCCATATCTTTTCTGCTAATTGTGGATTTTTATTTACAAATTGGTGTGAAAGCATAAGATAATAATTTTTAGATACAATTGGTGGATTTAGTTTTTCTATACTTTTATTAAATTCGGGTGATTTTTCTATTAAATAATCACCTTCTGTCTCCAACGCTGCAACTAAATCTAAAATGCCAACAAAAAGTTCTTTTAGAGTATTTGCAGTAGAAGAGCTTGTTTCAACCGTGTAACCCATTCCCTTTAGATCATCCACAATAGAATACCCCAGAGGAGCTCCAATTTTTTTTGATAAATTTTTTATTTCTTTACCATCCCAAGTTATTTTTGATTCCTTTAATTTATAAAAACAATAACTTATTCTGTTAAATTTTCTACTTTCATCAATGAGTCCATTTTTTTTGGGATAAACCCCAAAATCTTCTCTTTCTTTTTTGTAACTTGCATTAAATGCTCCATCGGCTTCACCACTTTTTAGCATTATCTCGAGACATCTTTTCCATGGAAACCTTTTGAATGTTATTTTAATATCCAATTTTTTCTCAAGAAGTTTTATACATTCAACAGAAGCACCTGGTTTATCCCAATCAATGTTTTGTCCATTTCCAAGAATAACTGGAAATGCTTGCTTGTCTTCATAAACAAAAACTAAATTTGTTGTCTCTGCATTTAATAAAAATGAAAATAATAAAATATCAATTATTAAAAATATTAGTTTTTTCATCTTAAATTCCTCTTTTGTACCTATTATAATTTAAGTGATTTGAGTCACAGAATAGCACGGAATTTTAAGAAAGTTTAACGAATATTTTCTTTCTAATTCTGTGGTAACCTTTGTCCCAAAATATCAGGAAACAAAGTATAACTACTCATTTTTTTCAAAATAATTATACTATTTTATAAAAGAAATCTCAATTCCAGATTTTGATACTGCAAAAATCTTAAATCCATTATTATTTAATATATTTAATATATTTTTTGTTTTTTGTACACCATTTTTTAAGAATCTATGATGAAATTCGATTAAAATTTGTTTAATTGGTATAGATGTTTTAATTATGTCTTCTATTACGCTATACTCACCACCTTCTATATCCATTTTTAATAAATCTATTTTTTTATGCCCAAGTTCGGCAACAATTGTACTAAATTTTTTCATCTGCACTTCAAAAGCTTTATCTTTTGTTTCTTTTTTCTCTATAACAGAACAACTTACAAAATTTGGGTCTTCTGGTGGATAGAATAGGCAAAATCCGTCTTTTGAGTCAATTCCATACTGATAAAAATGAAAATTTGAAGAAGTATTTTTATTTTTTACAAATTGAATTGATTTTGGTGTTGGGTCAAAGCCGTAGACATTGCAACCAAATTCTTTAATTATATCTTCGTCAAAAGATGTATCTTCACCAATCCCAAAAGAATAAACAATGCTTTCCTTATCAATAAATTGTGGGGCAACATAAAAACCACCGTAAAGATTGCCAACCCATTTATATTTTAAACCTTTTTGTTGTTTTCTAAAGACATAGTCTTTCCCAAAAATTGCTTTTATCTGTCTTATAATATTCCTAATAAAATTTTTCATTTAATAAACCTGCTCACTTTGAATATTTTAGTTTTAGTTCTTCTAATTTTATTTTTAATTCTTTTACATTCTTTTTGTTCATATAGAACCAGTTTAGAGTAAGACAAAAATTAAAATATATAATGCCAATAGAAGTAGGCTTTGCAGAAGGAATTTCTTGGCTCTTAATAAAAGTTATTTGCAAACCAACTTGTGGATTTTGTGTAGTAACAGTATTCACCAAATCTATCCCAAGTCCAATGCTTTCTACATATTTCCAGTCTATTGTAAATGGTTTATAACGAAGACCAGTTCCAAAAGAAATACCTTTTTCATTAGCCTTAAACATTACAGCAGGTATAATTAAATACCAAATCATTTGTATTACAGCAGCACCTGCACAGATAACCATAAAAAACTCAAATAGGTAGAAAATTATAATTTTATCATCTGCAACTTTAAAATCTTTCAAAAAAATATGTAAAAAGCCAAGTTCTAACCCAACAAAAAGAAATACAGAACAAATACACAAAAGAAGAAATAATGGGATTCTTGAAAGTCTTATTTCAAGTTCATTAGTATCATGTTTCATTTTAAACTCCAAATTATAATATCAATCTATACCAATTATTAACTGGCTTTAGCGATAACTAAGATTAGTTAAAACAATGAATTACACGAACTAAATATAAAAAATGTAGAGAGTTTTGATTAAAAATTCCAATAAATTTAAATATTTTTTATTGAAATTTTCTCTAATTCTTCGTGAACTTCATGTTAAGAAAATTTTAATAAATATCGCTAAAAATAGGTAATAGTTGGTATAATATTATAGTTAGAAATATTGATTTTGTCAAAAATATAATAAATTTTTATAAAATCCCCAAATTTTTTTTTATTTTTTTAGTTTGATTTTAAGTTAAGAAAGAATTAACGATTTTTCATCAAAAAATTTTGGGTATATTTAAAAAAATATAGTTGATTTTTTAAAACTCTTAAAGTAGAATGTAGCACAAAGTTTTTTTATTTTATATAATATTCAAAAATAAAGTTTATTGCATTTTTTTTATAATTTAATCATAAAGCATTATATAATGCAAAACAAGGAGAAAACACAATGAAAAAATCGTTCTTGCCATTTTTATTAATTTTAATCTTATTTATCCAATGTAAAAGCACTATAAAAGAAGAAACAGACATAACTGTTGATAATATTCTCAAAAACGAAAAAGATAACAGTTGGGTAAAGAATAGCATTGGTTATCAGATATTTGTTAGGTCTTTCGCTGACTCAGATGGTGATGGTATAGGTGACCTTAGAGGGATAACCGAACGACTTGATTATCTAAACGATGGTAAAGAGGGTGGAAATGACTTGGGCGTTGATTTTATATGGCTTACACCAATTTTTGACTGTCCAGAAAATAGTGTACATGGTTATGATACAATTGATTATTATAAAATAAACCCAAAATATGGAACATTGTCTGATTTTAAGAGGCTTATTAATGAAGCAAATAAAAGGGGGATAAAAATAATCCTTGATTTGGTAATAAATCATGGTTCAAAAGAACATCCTTATTTTAAAGAAGCATTGGCTGGTAATAAAGAAAAAAAAGAATACTTTGTTTTTAAAGATACAAACCCTGGTTGGAAGAGTCCAGTAAATCCAACGACCTCTGCATTTGTAAAAACAAAGGCTGGATATTTTTATGCAGCGTTTTGGAGTGGGATGCCAGATTGGAATTTAGCAAACCCAAAAGTAACTAAATATTTTTATGACATTGCAAAATACTGGCTTGATATAGGAATTGCGGGTTTTAGACTCGATGCAGTACGATACCTTATCGAAGAAGAAGTTAATGGTGAACCAGTTTTAAAAGATAGCCCTGCGACTTTAAAATGGCTAAAAGATTTTTCGGATTATGTTATTTCAAATTATCCTTATGCTTTTATAGTTGGTGAAGCATGGACTACTCCAGATATTTACTCAAAATATTCTGACCCAAAAATTGGAGGGCTTCCTTCTGTGTTTAATTTTGAATTAAGAGAAATGCTTGTGACCTCTCCAAAAGTTTATGCAGCATCTTATGGCACAACAGCAAGGGACATAAAAAATCTTTTGTCAGAAGAGGCGATTGATTCGACATTTACAGGTAGTCATGATGTTGAAAGAGCATCAAACAAATTAAATAATAAGGAAGATTTTATTAAAATAATGGCAAAAATATTCTTACTAATGCCAGGTACACCTTTTATTTATTATGGTGATGAATATGGAATGGAAAAAGGCAACGTTGGTGGGGACAGGGCTTACAGGACTCCTATGTGTTGGAATGCTACGAAAAACGCAGGCTTTAGTACTAGCAATCCGTGGAATGTTATTTCTCCAGAGTATCAGGAACGAAATGTTGAAACTCAATTAAAAAATAAAGATTCGATACTTAATGTGTTTAGAGAGTTTATAAAACTAAGAAAATCATTAACAGGTTTTGGCGGTGGAAAATTTGTTTATCATCCGTCAGAAAAGGATATTTTAAACTTTTTTGTTAAAACGGTAGACTCTCTTTATTTTGTCGAAATAAATTATTCAAAAGATAAAATTGCAGGTTTTATGGAAAGCGATGATTGGGTAGACGAACTTGGTTTTTCTGAAAAAAACACTCTAATTTTAACAGAAATCTATGGTGACAGTCTA
>MIAN01000012.1 GCA_001829125.1 Spirochaetes bacterium GWB1_27_13
AAGAGATCACAAGTGCATCAAAAGAACAAAAAGTAGGGATGAGGCAATTGAGTCAAGCAGCAAGCCAACAAGAGCAAGTAACTCAATTAGTGAGTGCAAACTCTGAAGAATTAGCATCAGCATCTGAAGAAATGGCAAGTCAATCAGAAAGCCTTGTGACCCTCGTTAATAAATTTAAGGTAAGAAATCTAACTATTGCAAAGAATAATGGTGTAAAACAAAATAAAAATAATATTCTAATTAACAATCAAATGCAAAGTGTTAAGAAAATTCTACCTGTTGCGAATATAAAAGAAAAAAGAGATTTAATTCAAAATAAAATTACAAAAAATGAAGTTAATATTAAAAAAAGTTCAAAAAAAGAAGAAATAGATGATTTTAGTGATTTTATTCAATTGTAAGAGAAAAAAATGTATAATTTTATAGAAGATTATTAAAAAGATATTTTTAAAGATATAGAAATTCTATCTGAAATAGGAGATGAAAAATGAAAAGTAAAGCGATGAATAAATATGTGACATTTAAACTCGGAGATACAAGGTTTGGAGTTGCTGTATTAAAAACACGAGAAATAGTTGAATATGGTAAAATTACCCCAGTTCCAGAAGCTCCTGAATATATCGAGGGGGTAATAAATCTTAGAGGGTCTGTAGTACCAGTTGTTAATCTATCTAAAAAATTTTTTGGTGTAGAAAATCAAATTAAAGAAACAACGAGCATAATGATAGTAGAGCCAGAAATTGACGGAGACCAAACAAAAATGGGACTTATTGTTGATGTCGTTTCTGATGTACTTGAAATAAAAGAAGATAAACTAGAACCTCCTCCAAAATATGGTTCTAAACTTAAATCAGAGTATTTGTTAAATGTAACTTCTTATGATAATGAATTTATTTTAATTCTTGATATTGATAAGGTTATGTCTCAAATTGATTTTAGTAATGATTTTGTTGTATCTCAAGAACAATCAGAAAAAAAGTAATTTTTTTTATTGAATATTTTTATTATACTATATAATTTTTTTAGTTGAATTAATGATTGTTTCTATACCAAAAAGTTAAATGCAGTTATTGTATAGTTACACGAGTTAATCTGTGTCAATCTGATTAATCTGTGTTATAAATAATTAAAGAGGATTTTAAAAATTGAGTTTTGCATCTATCAAAGCAACAGATGAAGAGTTTGCTAAATTTAAAGAATTTATCGAAACCAAAATAGGTATTAAATTTCCAGAAGGTAAAAAAAGTCTTTTAGAAAGTAGACTTGCAACTCACATAAATAAACTTGGCTTTAAATCTTTTGGTGAGTATTTTGAGTATGTTGGAACTTTACCAGAACTTTCTGATGAAATTGATTATCTTGTGGATAAAATTACTACTCATACAACTTCTTTTTTTAGAGAAAATCATCATTTTGAGTTTCTTCTTAGTAAAGGTATTGATATTATTCTAAATCAATTTGGTAAAACTACCATTAAAGTCATTTCTCTTGGCTCTTCAACTGGCGAAGAAATGTATTCTATTGCTATGGTGCTTGAGTCACAAAAAAAAGCTGGTAAAATAGCAGGTTATGTAATTGATGCTGCGGATGTTTCAAAATATGCTTTGTTAAAGGCAAAAGAAGGTATTTTTAAAATTGATCATCTCCCATCTATTCCACAACAATATAAATCATTTTTTGATATAAAAGATAATAAAATAATGGCAAAACCTATATTAAAGAATAATTTGAGGTTTTTTATAATAAATATCTGTAAAAAAGAACAAAAATTCCCAGATTATTATCATATTGTATTTTGTAGGAACACACTAATTTACTTTTCAAAACCATTACAACAAAATGTAATCGATAATATAAAAAGAATTCTATTAACTGGCGGTCTCTATTTTATGGGACATAGCGAGTCTTTGCATGGTCTTGAACACGACTTTAAGAGAATAGAGCCTACGATTTATCAGAATGTTTGATATAACATAGATTTTTTAGATTATCGAGGATTTGAGTGTAAGCTAAAATTAAAATCAGGTAATTACATTACTTTAAAGCAATTAGATTTTGTGATTTATGATAAACCTAAGAAATTTTAGTATATTAAATATAAATTCTACATTTTTTTGAAATATTTTATATTTGTGTTAAAATATAGGTAGAGGGGTTTAATATGAATATAGAAGATTTTGGTGAATCATTTGTTTGTTCTACATTGTTTTCTTGTTTTTATCTTGCCATTATTTATCTATTTTCTTTAGTTTTTCATCTTTTTGCTATGTTTTTTGAATCTGTTTTCGATTATGAAGATGATGAAAACTGTCCTTGTGGTTTTATAATTTATTTAATGTTATAACACGGATTAGCACAGATTTAGTTAGATTGTACAGATTAAAATCACATAATTAGTTGGTATTATGACACAGATTAAATTATGTAAATATATACAATAAATGTATTTAACTTTTAGAATTTGTGACAAATTAAAAACATTTTGGTATAAAGTAATTAAATTTCTTAACTTTTTGCAAACCTAAAACATTTCAGTATATAGGTGGTAACTTTGAAAAAAATTATTATTCTTATTATTTTATTCTCTAACTTATTTTTATTTGGGAATGATTTTGTTTTAGTAAAAGGTGGCTTTTTTAAGATGGGTGATACTTTTGGGGACGGAGATAAAGATGCAAAACCTGTTCATCTTGTGTATGTGAAAGATTTTTATATTTCCAAATACGAGCTTAGCTTAGGTGAGTTTGAGGAATTTGTTAAGAATAGTAATTATCAAATTGAAACTGGAGCATATATTTTTATAGATAATATCTGGGAATTTAAAGAAGATGCAAGTTATCAAAATCCTTATTTTCAACAACAAAAAGAATACCCTGTTGTCGCAATAAATTTTTATGACGCAATTAATTTTTGTAACTGGAAAAGCAAAAATGAAAATTTAGAACCTTGCTACACAATAAAAGATAAAAATGTAGCATGCGATTTTAATAAAAATGGCTACCGTCTACCAACCGAAGCAGAATGGGAAATGGCTTCTCGTGGTGGGAATTCCAAACCTCAATATAGATATAGTGGTGGTAATGACTTAAACGAAGTTGGTTGGTATAGAAATAATTCTAACTATCAAACTCATAAAATCGGCTCAAAAAAACCTAACTATTTAGGACTCTACGACATGTCTGGCAATGTTTGGGAATTCTGTTTTGATTGGTACTCTCCATATAAAAATATTGTATATTTTAACCCCACTGGCAGTAAAACTGGTGACTTCAAAATCCTAAGAGGTGGCAGCTTCTACGACGATTGTAAACACGCAGTGCAAGTGTCTAATAGATTTTCCATAAAACCTACTGATAGATTTTATAATGTGGGGGTTAGGGTGGTGAGGTGGAAGAGGTAAATAATTTTTAATAATATTTTTTTCATTTATACTCAGGATAAAAACTTCTTATATTTTATCTTTTGGAGTAATATAATTATTTATAATTTTATTTGGATTAGATTTATGTAGTATTTTACAAATATTCTGTTTTATTATCTGCCTATCCCCACCAACTCCTTTCAATGAATAATTAATCTTATTTCCAAATAATTAAAATTGCCAAACTAAAAAAATTAAATTATAATATAACACCGATTATCACAGATTACGCTGATTGATATAAATTAACTTTAATTATTGTAATCTGGGAAATTAGTATAATTTTGTGTTATAATCAGTGTAATCTGAGTTAATCCGTGAAAATCTGTGTTATAGGTGTGTTAAAATGGCAAAAATTGGTTGGAATGTAGAATCTGCGAATAAACTTTACAATATAGATAAATGGGGTGTTGGATATTTTTTTGTTGATAATGAGGGGTTTATGGTTTGCTCGCCACACAAAAATAAAAAGCAGACTATAAGGATTTTGGATGTTATCAAAGAGGCAAAAGAAAGTTATGATCTTGATACTCCGCTACAAATTAGATTTCAGGATTTGTTAAAGCATAGAGTTGTATCTTTAAACGAAGCATTCCATAAGGCAATTGGAGAATATAACTATAAATCTAAATATATGGGTGTATTTCCAATAAAAGTCAATCAATTAAGAGAAGTTGTTGAAGAAATAATCACTTCGGGAACTAAATATAATATTGGTATAGAAGTTGGTAGTAAACCAGAATTACTTGCTGCAATGTCTTTACATACAAATTATGAAAGTTTGATAATTTGTAATGGTTATAAAGACATTCAGTATATTAGACATGCTCTCAATGGTAGAAAACTTGGTAAAAAAATAATCATTGTTGCAGAAAAAATCGAAGAAATAAAATCAATTATTGATGTTGCTAAAGAACTAAATGTAGTACCATTGATTGGTTTAAGAGTTAAACTTGCAAGTAAAAGTATGGGAAAATGGGCTACTTCAAGTGGTGAAAATGCAAAATTTGGGCTTTCTACTGTAGATATATTGAATGCTATCCAATTATTGAAGGAAGAGAATTATTTTGATTCTTTAAAGCTAATTCATTTTCATATTGGGTCACAAATTCCAGATATACGCGTTATTACAACATCTGTAAGAGAGGCAGCAAGATTTTATGCAAAACTTATCAAAATAGGATGTAGTATTGATTATATAGATGTTGGCGGTGGTCTTGGGGTTGATTATGATGGTTCTCGGACTATTTTTCCTTCTTCTGCAAATTATTCATTGAGAGAATATGCAAATAGTATAGTTTTTGGTGTTATGGATGTTTGTAATGAAGAAAAAGTTAAGCATCCAATAATCGTTACTGAGAGTGGAAGGGCTTTAGTTGCACATCATTCTTTAATTGTTGTCGAAGTTTTTGGTAAGATAGAAAAAATAAATAAATTAAAAGATATTAAGATAAACGAAGATTCTAACAAATTGGTAAAAGAAATTTACGAAATTAGACAATCGTTATCAAATGAGAGGATTGAAGAATACTTACACGATTTAGAATACTTAAAAAAACAGGCTAAAACGCTATTTGATCTTGGATATCTTGATTTGCAGTCAAAAGCGATTATAGAGTCGTTATATTGGGATATTGCCTTTGAAATTTGCAAAAAATATAATGATTGTGATTATATTCCAGACGAAATTAAAGAATTACAGAATTCATTAAGTGACCAATATTTGTTAAATTTTTCTGTATTTCAATCTATTCCTGATAATTGGGCATTGGGACAACTCTTTCCTATTGTGCCTATACATAGATTACTCGAAAAACCTAACTATAAAGCAACTTTTGGTGATATTACTTGTGATTCTGATGGAAAAGTGAATAAATTCATTGATTTGCAGGATGTTAAAGATGCTATTAGCCTTCATAATATAAATGGTGAGCCTTATTACATTGGTTTTTTTATAACTGGGGCTTATCAAGATACACTTGGTGATTTGCATAATCTTTTTGGGCGTGTTAATGAAGTGCATATTTTTCTTGATAGTGATGAGGAAAAGGGTTGGTATATTGAGGAAACTATCAAAGGAAGCACAATTTCAGAGGTTTTGAATGTAAAACAGTATTCTACCGAAGATTTGGTTAGGGGAATGAAAAAACAAATTGATTTTGCCATAAAAAGCGATATTGTTAAGCCGAGCGAGGGAATGAAGCTACTTAGTGAATACGAAAAAGCCCTTGATGATTATACCTATTTAAAAATAAAATCTAAATAAAGATATTTTGGTAGTAAAAATTATTCCACAAAAAAGACTTTTTAAATATTTGTGTGAGTATTGACTTTTTGTATATAAAAGTCTTATACTTGAATAAGAAAGTTAATACAAGGAGTAAATAAATGAAAAATAAATTTTTGTTATTTATGTTTCTTATAATGATAATTTCTTCTCTATTTGGGGAAGATAAACTAAGAATAATTACCGATGATTGGCAGCCTTATGAATTTGAAGACAATAAACAAGTTGTTGGTTTTTCGACAGAATTAATATTGGCGACTTTTAATGATATGGGTATTAGTATCGAAAATATAGAAATTTGGCCATGGCTTAGGGGGGAAACTTTAATATTAGATGGCAAAATAGATGCTTTGTACAGTGGATTAAAAAATAAAAAAAGGGAAGAGATGTGTTATTATCCAGAAGAACATTTAATAGATTCTGTATGGCTTGTTTATATAAGAAAAGAAGATGAGGGGCGACTGAAATATGACTCTTATAAAGATATGGATGGCAAAAAAGTTGGTGTTGTAAGAAACTATACTTACACTGAAGAGTTTTGGGATTATATAAATAAGACTAATAATTATGAAGAGGTTGTAAGGGACAAAGATAATTTTAATAATCTTATAAACAAAAAAGTCGATTATATTGTAGCAGAATCAAGAACGGCAAAAGTAATAATTGAAAAATTAAATGCTACCAATAAAGTAATATCATTAAAAAAAATTATAAAAGCTGATAATTTGTATATTTTATTTAGTAAAAAAAGAGTTAATAAAAAATTAGTAGATCTTTTTTCAGAGCATTTAAAAAAAATAAAGAAAACAGATTTATATCTAAAAATATACAAAAAATATTTTTGAAATTAATATAGATTTTTTTTATTATTTCGATAATAATTATGATAAAAAATAAGAGTTATATTTGATTTTTATTATTAATACTAAATAAATCTTAATAGAGAGTTAAAATTGTGAAATTTTTAAATTATATACAAATTAATTCTTTTTTTTAACAATTGTAAGGTATAATGGAGTAGGTTTATGATTAATGTTTTAATCGTTGATGATTCTTCTTTTGTACGAGAATTTTTATCAAAAATAATATCAGAAGATAAAGAATTAAATGTTGTTGCAGCAGTTCCAGACCCTTATAAAGCAGTAGAAGTATTAAATTCTCAAAAAATTGATGTTATTTCTTTAGATTTAGAAATGCCAAGAATGGATGGTCTTACTTTTTTAGAAAAACTTATGCTTCAAAAACCAATGCCTGTTGTAATTTGTTCAAGTATAGCAGAGGAAGGCTCTGAAAATGCGATTAAAGCATTAGAATTAGGGGCAGTTGAAGTTATTACTAAACCAAAATTAGGTTTAAAAGATTTTTTTTTAGAAGAAAAAGAAAGAATTCAAAGTACAATAAAATCTGCTGCAAAGGCTAATATATCAATATTAAAAACTTCTATAAAAAGAATAAAAACTAATAATATATCTCATAATATTAAAAAAACACCTTTATTATCACAAACTACTAATAAAGTAATTGCAATTGGTGCTTCAACAGGTGGAACAATTGCATTACGAGATATTTTAACAAAATTACCAAAAACATGTTCTGGTATTATTATAACGCAACATATGCCAGAAGGTTTTACAAATAGTTTTGCTAATAGCCTTAATATAGAATCACAAATTGATGTAAAAGAATGTGAAAATGAAGATAGAGTTTTAATAGGAAAAGCAATAATTGCAAAAGGAAATACGCATCTTATAGTAGAAAGAACAGGAGCATTCTATAAATGTAAATATTCTTTTGGAGATCAAGTGAATCGGCATAGGCCTTCTGTTGATGTAATGTTTCAATCTGTTGCGGAAGCAGTTGGAAAAAATGCTTTGGGTATATTACTTACTGGAATGGGTAAAGATGGTGCTATTGGTTTAAAAGCAATTAAAGATGCTGGTGGGACAACTATTGCACAAAATGAAGAATCTTGCGTAGTTTATGGTATGCCAAAAGCCGCTGTTGACATAGGGGCTGCAGATTATATTATGGACATTGATGCGATCGTACAAAAAATAATTGAGTTTCATGACTAATATTATTATGATAAATAATCTTAAATTAAATATTTTGTAAAAAAAGCTAGGTCTGTCCCAAGTGACGGAGCTTTATTTTGTATATCAAGTTATTTAGAAATTTATTTTTAATTGAAACTATCGCAACCTTTTTTAATTTAATAAAATCCATATAAATCTATGTTATGTGTTATAATAATCCTTTGACAAAATTACAAATTTTAATTAATATATATTTATATAGTATTCAAGTTTTCTTTAGTTTTTAGTCGATATTTAGACTAATAATATTTAACTGAGGATTTTAATGCCA
The DNA here is from genome assembly GCA_001829125.1 of Spirochaetes bacterium GWB1_27_13. Classification (GTDB taxonomy): domain Bacteria; phylum Spirochaetota; class GWE2-31-10; order GWE2-31-10; family MWDO01; genus GWC1-27-15. The sequence continues at coordinate 8,076 of MIAN01000012.1, forward strand.
AAAAAAATTTTTTATTTCTTATTTTTAATTTTTTCTTTATTTTCATACAATTTATTTTCTGATAATAAAAAAGATTGGATTGCTGAAGAAGAAAAAGCAAAAAAACTTTTTAATAAAGAACAATACGATGAGGCTATAATTTTATTTAGAGAGATAATTCTATCCTCTGATAATGAAAAATTAAAAAGAGAGTCTTATTTCTGGATTGCTAAAACATATATAAATATTAATAAGTATAAACAAGCAGAAATAAACCTTGAATATTATCTATCAAATTTTAAAAGTGAGGGACTTAACTATCCGGAGGCTGTTTATCAAAAAGGCAGATTATTATTTTTACAAGAACAGTACCAAATAGCAATAGAACAACTAAATATTTTTATAAAAAATTATCCTGATAATGACCTTCTAAGTAATGCATATTATTGGATAGGTGAATCTCTATACGCTTTGGGGCAATTTGATGACTCTGCTTTTATTTTTAATATAATTGTTAATAAATTTCCAAATAGTAGCAAAAAAGAAGCAAGTGCTTATAAATTAAGGCTTATAGAACACAAAAAAAGCGAATTATCTTTACAAAATCTACTAAAATGGTCTCAAGAACAGTATATTTCGAGTTTAAATCAATTTAAAATAAAAGAAAAAACTCTTCAACAAGCAATTGATTCTTATGAAAAAAATAAGGATAAAAGTATAGATAATGATAAGGTAACAAAGATAGTCCAAGAAAATGACAATCTAAAACAAAAAATTGCTGAACTTGAAGAAAAAATTAAAAAATTAGAAAATTTTTCAGATAAAGACCTTACTGAGAAATTAAAACAACTTGAATTAAAAGAAAAACTTCTTGCTCAAAAAGAAGAAGCCTTAAAGTTATTTGAAGAAGATCTTAGAGAAAAGGAAAAAACACTTGAAAAATAAACTTTTTTATATTTTTATATTTTTATTTTCATTAAATTTTATTCATTCTGAGCCATTAAAATTAATTGGTAATTTTATTATGCTATCTGTTTCTATTGAAGATGGAAGATTTTTATTATATCAAAGAACTACTAAAGATGAAAAATGGACTCCATTAATATTTGAGGACTTTCCATCCACAACTTATTTTAAATTTTTTGATAAAAATTCAAAATCAATAAATTTCGGTGAAGGTGGAAATAAAAATTATTCTGAAGCAAAAATAACAGATAATACAATTGTGTATTTTTGGCAAAATGAAGTAGTAAATATAAAATTAATCTATAAGCTTGTTCCTTCAAAAGAAAAATCATCTGCTGATACTTTAATTATTGATTTATCAATTCTTAACTTAACCGAAAAAGAAACAGAAATAGGATATGTTTTTTGTATTGATACTTATCTTGGCGAAAAATCAAAAAAACATTTTATTCTACCAGGAAATATATTAGTAAATACAGAAAGAGAAATAACAAAATATGCAATTCCTTCCATAATACAATCTTACGATGAAAAAATAAAACTTGGTTTAAATATATTTTTTAATAAAGAAAATCAAATTTTACCAGATAGAATATTTTTTGCAAATTGGAAAAAAGTCTTAGACACAATAGGAAACTATAAAGTAGAAGAAGGAAAAGATTTTGATTTAAAACCTTATTCAATAAATGACTCTGCATTATTTTTGGATTACAAAGGTAATCAAATAGCACCAAAAATAGAATTAAAAAATAGGTTTATGTTGAGTCTAACATCAAATATCGAACTTGTAACTGAAGTATCTACAACAACTACTATAGATATGACAACTACAACGACAACAATTGATAATAAATCGAGCCAAACATCAAATACTGAATTAGTAAACTTGAGCCTTTCTGACTTATTGAAACTACTAGATAAAATCAACAAAAAACTACAAAACGATGAAAAACTTACTGATGAAGATATTAAACTTTCTGACCAAATTTTGGAAGAAATCAAAAAAAGGCGAGGAAAAAAATAAAAACTAATATTATTTAATTTTTTTCTCAATAGAAAATTAAATGCTATTTTTTGAATAAAATCATCCAATTCTTTTAAAATTTAAATATTTATAAATTATCATGGACCTTAAAGGGAAAAAATATTAAAATTATTCTTAATATTTTTTTAAGGAGTTTCTATGGAAAATGGTATCCCAGCTGTCAAAATTGACGTTAATAAATGTACTAATTGTAAGAAATGTGAAGCAGATTGTCTTTTAACAACCTATATTGGGTACAAAAATATCATAGATGGAGATTCTAAAGTTTGTAATTTATGTGGACATTGCCTTGCATCTTGTGAGTACGATGCTATAACGCATTTTAAATTATCTAATAAAGACATCAGACCACTTGGTAAATTACCTAAGCCAGATGAAATGCTTAATCTAATTATCGGAAGAAGATCAAGAAGGACTTTTAAGGAAGAAAAAATTAAACAAGATGATTGGAATAAAATAATAGAAGCAGTTAGATATTCTATGACTGGTTGTAATATCCAAGATGTTGATTTGATTATTATTGAATCAAAAGAAGTTATAAAAAAAATAGGTAACGCAATCATGGAATTTGATTTAATTTTAGAGTCTCAATTAGCGGATGAAAATATATCTACAAATTTTGAACCACAATTTGGAAAATTGATTATCAATGCCTTTGAAAAATATGACAAAAAACATGATTTACAAAAGAAATATAAAGATGATGGTAATGACTTTGCTGTGTTTAATGCTTCATCTCTTATCTTCTTTATAGGACCTAAGGTTAATTTTTCTCAAGTTGAATGTCTTTTAGCAACTCAAGCAGTAGCTTTACTCGCTCCCACTCTAGGTATTGGTACTTGTGATAATGGTACTATTCCTATTGCATATAGTATTGGATTTCCTCCTTTTATGGAAATCGTAAAAGAGTTTTTACCAGAAGATAAAGGAATTTTTTCTGCTATGATGGTTGGGTATCAAGAATTTGAATATACCAAAATTCCTTTCAGAAACGAAAAGAACGTTATATATGTAAAGTAGAAATTTAAAAGATTATGATCAAAGTTTTCAAATTTTGATCATAATTTTATTTTACAAATAAAAAATAAATTTAAGAATTAATTTTTCTTTTCGCCTTTAAATATATCGATTACTTTTTGAGTTATGTCGTTGTCTGTTGAGTAATAAATCAAACCATCAGTTTTTGAGTCTAGAACTATTGTATATCCTTCTGTTTCTGCTATTCTTTTTACTAAAGCAAGGATTTCTCTAAAAATTGGCTCTTGAATATTTTTAGCTTTTTGTTCTATTTGATAACTTGTAACTTTATAATATTCTGCATATTGTTTTTTTAATTCATCAATTTTTTTGTCCAAAGCAATTCTTTGTATTTCATCTTTTTCTTTTAATTTTTCTTCTTCGATTTTCATCCAATTTTCTTTAATTTGGCTTAAATTCTCTTGCATTTTTTGTTTTTCTTCTTTTATAGTTTGAATATAAGATGATTTATCTGCAAATACACTTTCCATAACCAGTTGCACATTTATAATTGCAACTCTATCTATTTTAGAATCAGCGAATAAATAAAGACCAAAAACTAAGACTAAAATAATAAAAATATTTTTTTTCATTTTTTCTCCATTATGTTTTAAAACTTATCTAAAGAGTTAATCTCTGTTAATCTGCGACAATATGATTAATCCGTGTTATATAAATATACCATATTTTTTTTATATGACAAGTAAAAAAATAAAATTGATAAGAAAAATTTTTTCCAGATAAATACTCAATAGTTATAAAGTTTAATTTGTTTCTATTTCAATTGAAATATCGTTATTTTTATTAAAAACAGTTAATTCTATAAAATTATGAGTTTTTTTCTGAAAAAATACCTTTTTATTTGATATTGTCACTTCTTTTATAGAATCTTCTATTACAATATGAAAAACAAAAAACCTATTTAAGTTTACCTTTTCTTCTGAAATATAATTTATCTTGATAAAATTTTCTTTATATAGAATTTTAAAATTATGATTTATTTCGCAGGAATTATTTTTTAAAAAAAAATTTTCTGAAAAATTAATTTTAAAATCATTTGTTACAAAAATATAAAACTTTATTCTATTTTGAAAAATATTTTTTTGGGTGGAATCATAAAAAGGAACAATAGAATTTTCTTTTTGAAACAAGATAACAAATTTATTGTTCCCTCTATAAGAAAAAGTATTATCATTTCCATCTAAAATTTTATTAGAATCTATGCAATACCATCTGTCTTTTGGTAGAAAAAATATTTTTTCTACCATTATATTTTTAAGAAAGCCAACATAAAAATTAGTTGCTAAAAAAAAGCCTTTTATTTTATTGTTTATTTTAAAAAGACTAAAAGGTATAATCCCATATTCCTCAAAATTATAGAATAAATTATCTCTAAATAATTTTAAATTATGTCTTAAATCAAGAAACTCAACAAATATATTTTTTAAATTTTTATTTTTTTCAAGGAAATCTACTATTTTATAGTCAATTATAAAAAATTTACAAAAAATTAATACAAAAAAAGTCTTAGGATTTAAAAAAGTCCTCTTTTTAATTTTAAAACCAATATTATTATAGTACTGTAATATATATTGCTCAAAATTATTCAAAATAGTATATATATTTTTATCAATTTCTTCTATATAAATAAAATTATATAAGCTTTTTGTGAGAATGTTTGTAAGAAATATTAATTTTTTTCTATAATTTTCTACGATATTATTTAATTTTTGTAGAATCTTTTTAATATTTGACATATAAGTAATAAATATACTATTTTCTCTTACAACTAAGTTATTTATAGCATTATAATGGGTATTTTTAATTATTATAGGGTCTAAATCTATTCCACAAAAATTATTTTCAAGAAAAGAATTATAAATATCTTTTAGTTTCTCATCTCCTTCTTTTGATAAAAAATCTATGAAATAATGCTTATTATCAGAATAAAGATCACCATTTCTATATTTTACTACTGGAATATCATCAATTTTTATAGAATTATCGTAATTAGCTATCAAATGTAAATTATTAATCTTTGATTTTAAAAAAAGACTTTCATTATTATCTTGATTATTAAAATTTTCTAAAATTAAATAACTTATATTATTTTTTAAAACTTCATTAAATTTATAAAAATCTATATTTTTTTCATAATTACAATCAATTGATAATGCTATTCCATTAATATTATTTATGTTAGATATTTTATTTTTGTAAAAATCCTCAATTTTGTCGTAATATAATATTTTTATGCTAAAATTATCTATATTTGTTGTTTGTATCATTATTTGGCTATTTTTTAGAATGTTTTTTTCTATTTTAATATCATTATAAAAATTAATATCAAAAATTATAAAAATACTATTAATTTGACAAATTAAATATTTAAATTCTTTGTTATCTTCTTTTTGAAAAGAAAAGTTATAATAATTTTTCTCTAAAAGAGGAGTCAAAATCTTAATTTCTTCTAAAAATGTAAAATTAAACTTATTTTCGTATTCTACAATATGTATATCAATTAATATTTTATCCAAATGCAAAATATTTAAATTATCTTCATAATATTTAATATTAAGTGGTTTTTCAACTAAGATGATATTATCTATTTTAAACAATTTTTTTTCCATAAATTTCTACTCTTTATAACACTGATTTTAACGGATTTTCTCAGATTACACAGATTACATTCAAGAATAATCCGTGTCAATCAGTTTTAATCTGACTAATCTGTGTTATAATTTTTCGGATTTTTCTCTTTTAATATGAAAAAAATGTAACAAAAAAATAGGTTTTTTTACTTTAATTAATTAGGAGGTACTATGAAAAAACTATTTTTATTTTTTTTAATTTTAGTTTCTTGTAAACAAAAAATTCCATTTTATGATTTGGAAGGACCAATTTTTAATTTTTTTATTGCAAAGGCTGACAAAACATTATTTCAATTTAATGAACCATTATCATTACTCAAATTCTTTATTAAAGAAAATCCACAAGAAAATTTTATTTTTAAACCTAAATTTTGTAAGGCAAATTTTTTGGTAGACTCAAGTCATTTTGTAGAAAAAGAAGGTCAAACTTTAGTTATCGAAGCTTATGACACTTCAAAAAATCGTTCCTTAATAGAAATACCTGTACCAATAGTAAACACAAATCCAGCATTCTTAAATATAAAAGAATTTCAACTAAAATATTCAAAAAAGAAAAATCAATTTTTAATTTTAAAATCTTGTGGAAGTGGTAATACTTCAGGATTTAGTTTAGTGTTTTTTATTAAGAATAAAAAAGTTGAAGTTCCATTCAAAAAAGAGGATATAAAAAATAATGACGAGTTAAAAATCAATTTTGGAGTACAAGAAAATGTTGAGTCTCAAGAAATATCTTTTAGTAAAAAAAATATTACTATTTATCAAAAAGGAAGACTGCCACAAACAAATTCTTTTATATATATAAAAGATAATAATGGGCAAATTATAGATTATATTTTATATTATAATTCTAAAAATAAGAATTTTGAAAAGTATAAACAGAGTAAAAATGCAAAACAATACATTTATGAATTAAAAACATCAAATATTGAGGCTGTTTTTACTGATATAAATGGAAACTCTTCAAAAAAGACAATTATAAAGTCTGGTAATAAATTTGTAATAAAAAAATGAAAGTTCTTGACAAAAATTGAAAAAATGTTAGCTATAACAGAGATTAGCATTGATTAAAACTGATAACACAGATTAGGTATTGATTTATTAATCTGTGTTAAATAAATAATAGGAAATGGCAAAAATATGATTAATCCTTATGAAAAACCAGATTTTTATTCAAAAAAAGCAAAAGAAGAAGGTTATGCTGCCCGAAGTATCTATAAATTGAAAGAAATTCAAGAAAAATTCAATTTAATTAAAAAAAATCATAAAATTTTAGATTTGGGATGTGCACCTGGTTCGTGGTCTCAATATTCATCAAAACTTGTTGGGAACGAGGGGCTTGTTGTTGGGATTGATTATAAAGAAATAAAAGTTAATTTGCCAAATGCGATTTTTATTCAAGGTAGCTTCTTAAATGAAGAAAATAAGGCAAAAATTAAAGAATATTCGCCTTTTGATGGAGTAATTAGCGATATGGCACCTGATACAGAGGGAGATAGGCTTACTGACTGTTTTAATTCAAGTGAACTTGTAAAAGAAGCAGTAAATTTTAGTTATGATTACCTAAAAAAAGGTGGTTATTTTATCGCAAAAATTTTTCAAGGTGGTGATGAAAAAACAATTTTTGCCGAACTAAAAGAAGCATTCAAAGAAGTTAAATGGTTTAAACCAGATTCTACAAGAAAAATAAGTTTTGAAATTTTTATCATTGCATATAATTTTATAAAAAAGCCAGAATTAAAATCATCTTCTGAATTTGAGGCAATTAATGACCCAAATTATTCGGGAGAGATGCCGTGGTAATTATAACACAGATTAATCAGATTTCCATAGATTCCACAGATTAAAATCCATAATTACTTGATAACATTTGGGTATATACATTACAAAAATTCTTGTATAACCCACAAAAAACTGATATAATATAACGCAGATGAATCAGAATATAACACTAATTAACCAGATTATCGCGGATTGACACAGATTAAATGCTGTAACATTTATACAATAAATGTATTTAACTTTTACGATTTCTAATATTTCAGTATTCATAAAATTTGGAGATTAACTAATGAGCAATGATTATTTAACGATAGCACTTCCAAAAGGGAGACTTTTAGAACAAGTAACTGCTTTTTTTGCAAAATATGATATTACAATAAAAGAAGAGTCAAGAAAATTAGATTATTATGATGAAAAAAATAAACTAAGATTTTTATTTGTTAAAAATAGCGATGTTCCAGTCTATGTAAATTATGGTGTTGCAGCTTTAGGCATATCAGGAAGCGATGTTGTGTATGAATCTGGTTTTGAATTTTTGAAACTTGGGATTTTACCTTTTGGTACTACTCGTATTTGTCTTGCTGGTTTTGAGAAGGATAAAGATTTATATTTTAAGGCTTATTCGACTGGTAGTTTTGTAAAAGAGATAAAAATTGCTACTAAATTTGGTAAATTTACAACAACTTATTTTAATGAAAAAGATATACCTGTTCAGATAATTAAACTCACTGGTTCCATTGAGTTAGCCCCTATTCTTGGACTTTCTGATTTTATTGTTGACCTTGTAGAAACAGGTACTACTTTAAAAGAAAACAATCTTTCTGTGATTGAAGAACTTGGAAAAACTCAAGTCGAAATAATTGCAAATCCAAGTCTTTACAAACTCGATTACAAAAAAATTGATAATATTGTTACAATTATAGAAAATATGAAGTAAAATTAATAGACAATTTTATTTTCTTTTGTTATACTATCAATTGTTCAGATTATCCAATATATAACACAGATTAATCGAATTGTCGCGGATTAACACAAATTAAATTGTGTAACTATATACAATAACTGTATTTAGTTTTTATAATGATAATTGTTATTATATAAGTAAAATTAATGAAATTGTCCTAATTTCATTAATTTATAGTCTATAATTCGTGACAAACCAAAAACTTTTGGTATATGCTAAAGAATATTCTAAATGCTCAATAATTATTGAATTGTTAAATATTAAAATTTATATTATAGATTGGTGATAAATAAAAATGAACTTAAATAATATCAAAAATGCAAATGATATATCTAATATGGATTTATCAAATTTTAAAGAATTAATTCAATTTCTATTAGAAAATCAATCTCCTCCAAATATTGATTTTTTTAAGATGATTCTAAAAGAAATCGATTTAATACTCAATAATGAAGATGAAAATATTAGACCTAAAGATAGAAATAATTTATCTGGTGGGCTTGTAAATCTCTCCACTTATCCAAAAGTAATTATTCTACCCGACCTTCATGCAAGAAAATATTTTTTATTTGATGTTTTGTGGTGGAATGCTTTTACAGATAATCAAACATCGTTAGAATTACTCGAAAAAAAACAGCTTGCTTTATTATGCCTTGGAGATGGAGTTCATTCTGAAGGCATTTATATTAGTAGATGGACAAAGGCTTTTGATGAATACAGAAGAAATTACGATAAGTCTTCTAACATGGATGAAGAGATTGCTGATTCTTTTAATTTAATGCTTGCTGTTATGTGTCTCAAAATTAGATATAAAAACAATTTTCATTTTCTTAAAGGTAACCATGAGAATATTTATAATGAAACAAATAATGGTAACTTTGCATTTGCAAAATATGCTAACGAAGGTGCTATGGTATTGTCCTATTTTAGAAAATTTTATGGGAATGAAATATTAGAATTTTATTCGAGGTTTGAAAAGAGTTTACCTTTATTTGTAGTTGGTAAAAATTTCTTAGCAAGTCATGCAGAACCAGAATATTTTTTTGAAGAAGAAAGAATTATAAATTATAGATATGAAGGTGAATTAATAGAATCTCTAACTTGGACAGAAAATTTTGCCTCTGCTTCTGGAACAATAGATAAACTACTTGCTTATTATCTAAAAGAACATCAAAATGAGAATACATATTATTTTGGCGGACATAGACCTATAACAGAAAACTTTTTTAGAATAAACAATGATAGATATGTACAAATTCATAATCCTAAGAAAGAAATTTCAGTAGTTATTGATTCTAATAAAAAAATAAATCTTAATTCAGATGTAAAAGTTGTACCACGAGATAAGGCGTACAGTTTAAAAGTAAAAGAAATGCAGGAATAATATAGCACAGATTCTCGCCAGTCAAACAATGGGATTATGTAATTAATTGATATTTTGGGTTAAATATAAATTTTTAGTCGCCTCATAGGATAAATTATGGATGATCAATTTGATTTTTTTGATACAAATGCTTATTCTAATGATCTGGTCGAAAATAAAGAAGTTTCTGTAATCAAAAAAGAAAAAACTGATCTTTGTGAAGATATAACATCTGAGTCTATACCAACAAATCTTAGTGAAATAGAAATTCAAATTGATAGATTAAAGCAAAGATGGAGTGAATTTACTTATCTAATTGGTCAAAGATTAAAATTTATAAATGATAATAAACTCTATGAAGAAAAAAATTATCCAGACTTTAAAACTTATGTTAATATTGCTTTAAAAATGTCTGAGAACAACGCTTATTACTATATTGCAATTTATGAATTTTTTACAGAAGAACAAACAAGAAAAGCAGGCTCTAAATTAAAACTTTTAGTCCCTATTTTAAATAAAGTAAAAAGAGATAAAGAAATACCAAAAGAACTAAAAGACGCAAGAATAAAAGATTTAAGGGATGAACTTGTAATACAAATTTATAACAAAACTTACAGAGAAGCAGAAAAATTAATCAGTAATATTAGAACTAAATACTTTAATGAAATAGAAAAGATAAATAAATTTGAAAGAATAATCGCAAAATCTGATAAAATTATAATATACGAAAATGACAAAGATATTCAAGAAGAGCTAATCAAATTAATAGAAGAATTCTATTCCTAATTTTTAAAAGAAGATATAAATATATCAAGAATCAAATAAATTCAAAAGAGTTATTAAAAGTTCAGTAAATTCAAATTGTGGATGTATATTGACAATTTTAGCAATTGCCAATATGATTAAAATTACTTTCTACAAACCTTCCAAACGGATAATTAACTTATCACAAATAAGTTAAAAGGTTTTATATCGTCAGTCTTTTCTCACACATTATAAAAGCGACATTTGAGAATGCCGCTTTCTTATATTATTGATAGATTAAATACCTTTTAATATTACTGTTTTATCAATTAACCTAAAGAAACATGTCCTTCATTGTCAACATTCAAAATTGTTTTACATTCTGTACATCTAAATCTTCCTGCTTTTGCGGCTTTAAGATTTTTTTTACAAATAGGACATTTAAAAATTTTTGGAAAATTAGATTGCACTGCCTCTTCTTTTTGACCTTTAAGAATTTTTTTTCCTTCATCTGGATTTTGAGTTATGTTAAAAAACTTTGAAAACCCAAGAAGTTGAAAAACCTCAAAAACTTTTGGTTGAAGATTAGCTAAAACTAAGTCTCCTCCTTTTTGTTTTAAAGTCTTCAAAAAGGCAGTAAAAGCACCTATACCAGTAGAAGAAACATAATTTAACTCAGTACAATTAAAAAGTAACTTTAAATATCCACTTTCGATAATTTTATTAACTTCTCTTTGAAAATCTGATGAATTATAAGTATCTAGAAATCCTTTTAAATTCATTTCTAATACTTGCGAATCAGCTGCATCTTTTTCAAGATAAATTCTTAATGAATCTTTAATTACTATTACATCCTGTCCCATATACTCTACCCCGATTTAATATTTTTGATAATAAAACATTTTTAATAGAAAGTAAATATCTTTTATATAATAATTATAAATTTATTTCTTTTTTTTAATTTCAATTTCGTATTGAGCTAAAGCAAGCCTTGCAATTGGAACTCTAAATGGAGAACAAGAAACATAATCAAATCCAAGTTTAGCACAAAATTTAACACTTTTTGGTTCTCCGCCATGTTCACCGCAAATTCCAATCTTTAAATTATTTTTTACTTTTCTACCACTCTCCACTGCCATTTTCATTAAAAGTCCAACGCCTTCTTGATCCAATGATTGGAAAGGGTCATTTACAAATATACCAGTCCTTTTTTCATCTGTATAAATAGGTAAAAATTTACCAGCATCGTCTCTTGAGATGCCAAGAGTCATTTGTGTTAAATCATTCGTACCAAATGAAAAGAACTCCGCAACCTCAGCAATCTGATCTGCAAGTAAAGCAGCTCGTGGTACTTCTATCATTGAGCCTACTGTGTATTTCAAGTCTATATTATACCTTTTTATTATATTATCTGCAACATTTCTTGTTTGTTCTTCAAGAATTTTTAATTCTTTTTTATCAATAATCAAAGGATGCATTATTTCAGGGTAAACTTTAATTCCATCTTTTTTACATTCACAAGCAGCTTCTATAATTGCAGTGACTTGCATAGTTAAAATTTCAGGATATGCAATACAAAGCCTACAACCTCTATGTCCAAGCATTGGATTTGCTTCGTGTAATTGCTCTATCCTATGTTTAATTTTTTCAAAAGGAACATTTATTTTTTCAGAAAGTTCTTTTTGCTTATCTTCTTCATGTGGAACAAATTCATGCAATGGAGGATCAATCAATCTGATTGTAACAGGAAATCCATCCATTTCTTTAAAAATTCCTTTAAAATCTTCTTTTTGAATTGGTAATAATTTATTCAATCCTTTTATTCTTGACACTGTATCATCTGCAACAATCATTTCTTGTATTGCAAGTCTTCTTTCTTCTGTATCAAAAAACATGTGTTCTGTTCTACAAAGTCCAATTCCTTCTGCTCCAAGGTCTCTTGCATGCTTTGCATCATAAGGAGTATCGGCATTAGCTCTAACTTTTAAAAGCCTAATTTCATCAACCCATTTCATTATTGTATAATAAGCCTCTGGAGGTGTCGGATTTACAAGTTTTAAAGAAGTTTTATAAATATTCCCAGTTGTTCCGTCAAGTGTAATCTCATCTCCTTGCTTGATTAAAACTCCATCCACAACAAATTCTTTTTTATTATAATCAATTTCGAGTTTTTCGCAACCAACAATACAACATTTCCCCCAGCCTCTTGCGACAACAGCAGCATGTGATGTCTTGCCACCCGTTGCAGTAAGAATACCTTGTGAAGCGTGCATTCCACCAACATCATCAGGGCATGTTTCTTTTCTAACAAGGATTACACGATTGCCATTTGCTGCAATATCCTCTGCTTCTTTTGCAGTAAAAACAACTTTACCAGAAGCAGCACCAGGCACAGCCCCTATTCCATTAACTAAATAATTTTTATTTAAAACATCTTTTTGAGAAGAATCAATTACAGGGTAAAAAATTCCTTCTATATCTTTATCTCTTATTCTTAAAACCGCATCTTCTTTTGAAATAACTCCCTCGTTTACCATATCAACAGCAATTTTAAAAGTTGCAAAAGGAGATCTTTTTCCAGTTCGACATTGGAGCATATAAAGAGTTTCTTCTTCAACTGTAAATTCCAAATCCTGCATGTCTTTATAATGAGACTCTAAAATTTTTCTTACATCAACAAGTTCTGCATAAGTTTTAGGGTGCATTTTTTCAAAGTCAGAAAGTTTAACAGGTGTTCTAATACCAGCAACAACATCTTCTCCTTGAGCATTTGTAAGATAATCACCAAAAAATTCATCTTCCCCTGTATTTGGATCTCTTGTAAAACAAACTCCAGTACCACTTGTATTACCTTTATTTCCAAAAACCATCTGGACTACACTAACAGCTGTCCCAATTATTCCTTTAAGATTTTCAACTCTTCTATAAGTTATTGCTTTTTCTGCCATCCACGAATCAAAAACCGCACCTATTGCCCCCCACAATTGCTCTTTTGGGTCTTGTGGAAAATCTTTTCCAACATATTTTTTATAAACTTCTTTTGCTAATTTTACGACTTCTTCAAGTTCTGTTTCATTAACATCAGTATCATGTATTTTAACATTATGTTGAATGTTTAATCTTTTTTTAGTTTTTTCTTCTTTAACTTTATCAAAAACTTTATCAAACTCCTCTTTTGGAACATTCATTGCAATAGAGCCAAACATAAAAATAAATCTTCTATAAGCATCTAAAGAAAACCGTCGATTATTTGTTTTTTTAGAAAGTCCTTCAACTGATTTATCATTTAAACCTAAATTTAAAATTGTTTCCATCATACCAGGCATTGATATAGGAGCCCCAGACCTTACAGAAACAAGCAAAGGATCGTTTGGGTCACCAAGTTTTTTGCCAATAAGATTTTCTAATTTTAAAAGATTATCTTCAACTTCTTTACTAAGCTCAGGAGGGTAATTTTTATTATTTTTATAATACAAATCACAAACTTCTGTCGTAATTGTAAAACCAGCTGGTACCGGAAGCCCAATTTTTGTCATTTCAGCAAGACCTGCCCCTTTACCGCCAAGCAACTCTTTCATTGTTCCATTTCCCTCAGCCTGCTTGTTTCCAAAAAAATAAATATATTTCTTGCTCATAAATTCCCCCTATCTTTATTTATTAAAATGACAATTATCCAAATGTCATTATATAGCTTAGAAAGATTTGCAATTAAAAAATCTTTTTACTATATATTTATAATAAATCAAAATACAAATAAAATTCAATAGCAAATTGACAAAATTTTAATATTTTTTAATGTTTGGTAATAAATATTAATAATAACCACCAAAGATTAAAAAAATAAAATGAATTTAATATAAATATTATTAAATAAAATTATCATTTTTAGAATTGTGATTGACAGATTATTTATCATCTCTTATAATTATGTGATGATGGTTATAATAATAAAAAAAGAGGTATAATATGGTAGCAGAACAAAAAAAATTATTACATTTCTTAGAAGGTCACGATAAGACATTCTTAATACCAGTTTATCAAAGAAATTATGATTGGAAAAAGGAACAATGTAGACAATTATATAATGATTTTGTTGATATTATTAAAAATAAATATAATTCTCATTTTTTTGGTTCTATAGTATATCTCTATAACGATGACGGTAATGGTCAAGAATTTATTGTAATTGATGGGCAACAAAGAATAACAACAGTTTCAATATTATTATTGGCTATAATTAATTTAATTAAATCAAAAGAAGTAACTTGTGATTTTAATTCTGATGTAATTTTTGAATACTTATTAGGAAAATATTCTGAAAAAGAAAAAATAAAGTTAAGACCAATAAAAAATGATAACGAAGCTTTTAAAAAATTATTTAATATTAGTGATGATAAAATAAAAGATTCAAATATTACAAATAATTATTATTATTTTATTGAAAGAATAAAAAAGAATGAAATTAGTATTGATGAATTATTTTCTGCAATAAAAAAATTAGTTATAGTTGACATAAAATTAAAAAAAGATGAAGATGACCCTCAGTTAATTTTTGAGAGTCTAAATTCTACAGGATTAGATTTAACAGAAGCAGATAAAGTAAGAAATTTTATTTTAATGAGCCAGAATTCAAAACTTCAAGAAAAATATTACAAGGATTATTGGAATAAAATTGAAAAATTAACTAATAATAAGTTAGATGATTTTTTAAGAGATTATTTAACATATAAAGAAAGAAAAATTCCTAATAAGGATAAAATATACATATCTTTTAAAGAATATGTTAATAACAATAATTTAAAAAATAATTTTGATATATTTTTAAATGAATTATTAAAATATGCAAAATATTATGAAAAAATTATTAACTGTAATACTTCTAATAATGATATAAATAATTTATTTAAAATATTAAACAAATTAGAAGTTACTGTTTCATTTCCATTTTTACTTGAAGTTCTTAATGACTTTGAAGAAGAAAAGATAATTTCAGAGAAAAATTTTATTGAAATTTTAAAAGTATTAGAAATATTTATATTTAGACGAATTATTTGTGATGTTCCAACTAATGCCTTAAATAAGATATTTATGACTATTGGAAGAGATATAAAAAAATTTGAAGACTATAAAGAAAAATATACCGAAATTTTTAAATATATTTTATTACAAAAAAATGGAAGCCAAAGATTTCCTGATAATTTGGAATTTTCAGAAAAGATTATTATTAAAGATATTTATAACATGAATACTAAAAATAAAATCCATTTGTTAGAGAGTCTGGAAAATTTTAATAATAAAGAAAAGATTAATCTACAATTATTATTAGATGAAAGAAAATTATCAATAGAACATATAATGCCAAAAAAAATTACCAAACAGTGGCAAGTAATGCTTGGGGAAAATTATACAAATATTCATGAAAAATATTTAAATACTTTAGGTAATATTAGTTTTACAGCTTATAATTCAGAAATGAGTAATCGACCATTTAAAGAAAAAAAAGAAATGGAAGGAGGATTCAATCAAAGTAAATTATTTCTTAATCAATATCTAAAAACAATCGAAAATTGGAATGAAGAAGTTCTTTTAAAAAGAGCTAATTTATTAAAAGAAAAATCTTTAGAAATTTGGGCTTTTCCTAAATATGATTATATAAATAAAAAAGATTTAGAAAATACATACAGTTTAGATGATGAATATGATTTTACTGGGGAAAAAATAAAATCATTCCAATTTAGAGGACAAGAGTTTATAATAGATTCATGGAAAGAATTTTATCATCAGATAAATTTATTATTATATGATTTATCTCCTAGTAATTTTAAACAATTTTTAAATGATGAAGACTTTAAAAAGAAAAGAATTCTAATATCAAATAATGGCAACCTAAAAGTTCCTTTGAAAATCTCAGATGATCTATATTTAGAAGCTAATTTAAGTGCAGAAGCCATTATTAGTATGACTATAATGATATTGAAAAAACTTAACATAGAAGTAAATGAAATAAATATATGTTTAAAAGAAATTTTTGATAATTAATTTTCTTTATTAAAGATGTTCTCCATTCCCAAACAAAAAAACTAATTCTTGTGAAGTGGAGTAATTTTATATAAAGAACCAAAATTTATAACAAAATTCATTCTAAAACAACCAA
Organism: Spirochaetes bacterium GWB1_27_13; assembly: GCA_001829125.1. Lineage (GTDB taxonomy): Bacteria > Spirochaetota > GWE2-31-10 > GWE2-31-10 > MWDO01 > GWC1-27-15. The sequence continues at coordinate 24,738 of MIAN01000012.1, forward strand.
ATTCTACTCATAATAAATATATTCATATTCCACAATGTATTTTAACGAAAAACCAAGAGGATATTGATAAATATATACTAATTTTGGATTTCCAAATTTATCTATTTCTTTATATTCGTAAAAACTATTAATATCACTTATAGAATTTGAGTCATCAAGAATAAAACTTGCGATTTTTCCATCTTGATAAGTAGTTTTATACATTATGCCAGCATCGTTTTTTAATTCTTCTATTAAATTATTATTTTCATCGTAAGTATAAATAGTTGTAGCCCATAACATTTGCCCATCATAAGCTTCCATTTTGATAAGTTTATTTTTTTCATCATATATAAATTTATGTTTAGTAGTATATTCGTTGTTTTCGTCTGAAAATAAAATTTCTTCTAACAAATTAGATTGATTATACTTATATTTTCTTTTTTCTCTTATTTTATCACCAGATTTTATTATTAATTCATCTATTTTATTTTTAAAATACTTATATTCATAAATTTCTATTTCATTTTGAGCTATTTGATCATTAGATATAATTTCAGTAATATAACCATATTTATTAAATTTAACAATAAATATAGAATTTTTATCACCTTTTATAATAGAATCATTTTCGTATTTATGGTTGTAATAAGTTGTTGTATACTCTTTAATTTTTCCTTTTAATTTTAACTCTTCTATATCGTTTGCAAAAGATAAAAAAATAAAAAATAGTATTATTATAGAAATAAAAATATTCTTCTTCATAAAATTTCCTTTTTAAATAATTGTGTTTTTTATATTATAAAATAAAATTTTAATTTTAATTAAATTTTATAATTAATTATTTCATTATTTAAAAAAAATATTATAATGTATTTGATTATTTATTTTGAACCATAAAAAATTCAGGGAGCTTTTAATGTTTAGATTTAGAGACTTAAGTATAAAAATCAAAATTCTTACTATAACTCTCGCCGGTATAATCGCAATTGGAGCAATTTCTATTTATCAACATATAAGCGATATAAGAAAACAAGGTGTTGAAGAGATTATTTCTGTGAGTAACGCATTAGTTTTAACAGCCGAATCCATTAGAGAAGAAATGCAGAAAAATTGGGAACTTGGCATTTTTAATGTTGCACAACTTAGAATGTGGAGCGAAAAACAGGAAATGGATAAAATTCTTTCTGTTATCCCTGTAGTTGCCTCATGGGAATCTGCTCAAAGAAAAGCAGAAGAAGGTGGATATAAATTTAGAGTACCAAAATTTAGTCCAAGAAAACCAGAAAATATACCTAATGAATTAGAAGCAAAAGTATTAAAAAAATTTGAAGATAACTCAAATTTAAAAGAATATTTTGAATTTGATAAAAAAAACAATGAAATTCATTATTTTAGACCAATAAAGCTTACTGAAACCTGTTTACTCTGCCATGGCGACCCTGCAAATTCAAAAGAACTTTGGGGAAATAACATAGGATTAGATCCAACTGGCAGCAAAATGGAGGGATGGAAAGTTGGACAAGTTCATGGGGCTTTTGAAATGACTATGTCATTGGATAAAACAGACAAAAAAATATCCGTGGCTATAATAATAATATTAACTACTTCTAGTCTTATTTTATTAATAATTACTATTATTTTACTTTTTGCAATTAGAGCTATTACAAACCCTATTAGATTTATTGTTGACATATCAAATAAAATGTCAAAAGGTGATTTTACAGAAGAAATTCCACAAAAATATCTTTCTTTAAAAGATGAAGTTGGTCAACTTTCAAATTCTATGGACAATATACTTAAAAATTTAAATCATTTAATATTGGAAGTTCAGACAACTGCAGAAGGCATTAAGTCTGGTTCTGATCAGGTATCAGATGCTGCTCAGTCTTTGTCTCAAGGAGCAAGTGAATTGGCTTCTAATATAGAAGAAGTTTCTTCAAGCATAGAAGAAATGGAAACATCTGTTGATCAAAATACAGAAGCTGCTTTAGAAAGTGAAAAAATAGCCACAAAATCAGCATCAGATGCTAAACAAGGTGGAGAAGCTGTCAATAAAACAGTTGATTCTATGAAAAAAATAGCAGATACAATCCAAATAATAACAGAAATTGCAAATAATACCAATATGCTTGCTTTAAACGCTGCAATTGAGGCTGCCCGTGCAGGTGAGCATGGAGAAGGCTTTGCCGTTGTTGCAACAGAGGTTAGAAAACTTGCGGAAAGAAGTTTAAAAGCTGCCGACGAAATTAAACAACTTGCAGGGTCAAGTGTTACTGTTGCAAATAAAGCAGGAGAATTAATTTCTTTAATCATCCCAAATATAATTAAAACTGCAGATATGGTTCAAGAGATTACTAGTGCGTCAAAAGAACAGAAAGTTGGTATTAAGCAAGTTTCTCAAGCAATATTACAACAAGAACAAGTATCTCAAATGGTTTCTGCAAACTCAGAAGAGCTTGCATCAGCCGCTGAAGAAATGGCAAGCCAATCAGAATCTTTAGTAGATTTATTAAATACATTTAAAATTAAAGGAATGGAGACTGATAAAGTTAGAAAAGTTATAAAACAAACTAATATTTCTCAAAACAAACCAAAAAAAATGATAAATTATAATTCTACACAAACTAAAAATTTAAATAAAGATAAAGATGATAAAGAAGATATTGAAGGAACAACGGATTTTATACAGTTATAAAGAAAACTTTTACAAAAAAGGTGTATTTTTGATAAAATTGGATTTTAAGCCAATAATATACGAATTTATATAAATATTTAATTAAAAAATGGATTTTTTTCTGTTTTTTTTCTAATATTTATCTTATTCGTGGTTTATTGGTTTATTTTTTTAAATTTAAATTTGGATTAATAATATGAATGAAAAAGAAATAGAAAGTGTTAAAAATATACATAGTTCTATAAAGACTCAGATTGATGATAAGATAAATTATTTTAAAAATATATGGAATAATGGAACAGAATTAGATATTTTTGAAGAACTCGTTTTTTGTATATTAACTCCTCAATCAAAAGCTATTATGGCGGATAAGGCTATCAAAAATCTCAAAAAGAAAAATTTATTATTTTCTAATAATTGGGAAGAAATAAGTAATGAATTAAATATTGTTAGATTTAAAAATAACAAAGCAAGGTACATAATTGAAGTAAGAAATAATTTAACTATCGATGGAAAAATTTGGCTAAAAGATAAAATAAATCCAAATGATATTTATACTACAAGAGATTGGTTTGTTAAGAATATTAAAGGTTACGGATTAAAAGAAGCAAGTCATTTTTTACGAAATATTGGTTTTTGTGAAGAACTTGCTATACTTGATAGACATATTCTAAAAAATTTAAGACTCTTAGAAGTAATTGATGAAATTCCCAAATCATTAAGTCCAAAAAAGTACATTGAAATAGAGAAAAAATTAATTGATTTTTCAAATTATGTAAATATAAATCCAGCACATCTTGATTTTGTTTTGTGGTATAAAGAAACGAATGTAATTTTTAAATAAAATCTATAACTATGTAATTTTTTTGTAATTTGCTAAAAAATATTTTGTTTTTTTATAATTTTATGTTATATTTCTAACTATGAAAACATTTATTAAATTTATACTTACATTTATTTCAATTTCTTTAATCGCTGTGTCGTGTATGGCTCCTCCAAAAAATACTGAGACATTAAGTCTTTTGGAGTGGATTAATAGTCTTATTCCAAAAATCAACGAAATGAAAGATAATAAAGAAAAACAAAAAGAATTTAGAGATGAATTGCTAAATATAGATAGTATTATTGGTCTTTATGAAAATTCGACAATAATATTTAAGAGTCGGAAAGAAAAAACATCTGATTTTGTTTACAGTATAGATAATAATTCATTTGTAACAAAAGTTCCTCTATATGTTACTTTTGCAGATAATATTATGTATGTTTCGTTAGATAGCCAAAATTGGGTAGTATTTAGATTTAGTCCAAACCCAATGCCAATGCCAAATAACAATCCCAATAAACCAGAAAATTTTAAAGCAGATTATATTGTATCATCTTCATTAAATAAAGAAAAAAATGCAATCGAAATAGATTATACTATTTCTTTTACTCCAACAAATACAATGCAAACTGTAAAACTTTCGGATAAAAAACCGATTTATTCTCTAACAAAAGATATGGTTTTAGTTGATAAAAATTCAAACTTGCTTACAATAGACTTCAAAAAAAATATCCTTTATATCCCTAAAGATACGATATTTGTAGGAAATCTTCATGTAAAAGGGAATATTTTTAAAAGTGAAAACAAAAGTAACATAGCTTCTCTAACTGTTTTACAAGATATTTTTGTTTATCTTGGAAATATGATGCTTTCTGTTAGTTTTGATAAAGTTAATTGGGGTTTAACTATATTTTCTTTTAATTTTTCGCCAAATTTAAAAATAACTTCTGTTGCAGATAAGAAAATACAATTTGATTTATTTGTAGAACTTTCTTATAAAGAATAATTTTTAACACCCAACAATTTTTTTTGTTTTTTCTTTTCCTTCTTCAAAATGAGTAGAATATATTTTTTTCTTGCCAGTTGTTCCTCTTCCAAAATGGTGTATTTTTAAAGATTGACAAGATTGTAAATTAACAGAAAGATTCTTGCATCTAAAGCTTAATTCAACATCTTCCCAGTAACAATAATAATCTTTGTTAAATCCTTCAGTCAATAAAAATGACTTTCTGTCCCAAACAAGAGCTGATGCAGGATAATAATCAGGAAAAACTATTTTATCAATAGACTCATCAAAAATATGTGTTAAACTCCATTTTTCTAAATCCAAATTGCCATAAGTATAAGAAGCTTTATTTTTGTCTTGAAGAAAATAAACAGAAGGGCATAAAATTGTTGGTTGGATAGTGTCCTCTATAATAGCAAGATTTTTATAAAAATCTTCATCAACCTCGACATCATTACAAAGCATCACGACCCTATCAACATCATAAGAAAATGCTTTTGCTAGTCCTGCGTTCATTCCTTTACCAAATCCAACATTTGGATTTATATTTACAATTTCAGATTCATGACTATTTATATCTTTTAGAGATTTTTCCTCAGAACCATTATTGACAAGTATAATTTTATGTTCAATTTTTACATTCTTTAGCGCGTTTATAACACTTTTTAAGGAGCGATTAGTAAGAGTTGGCTTATTGTAAAATAAAATAATTGTTGCGTATTTGATAGATTTTTCCTTATTATTTTAAAACAAGTTATACTAAAAAGTAACTATTTTGTCAAAAAATATAACACAAATTATGATGATTTAAAATTCTGTAAAAATCCATAAAAATCTGTGTTATAATAATTATTTCAAATAAAGTTAATTGTATCTATTGAAATTTAGTCAATAAAAAAATATAATATATATGAGGAGAATTTTTATGATTGATAAAATAAAAGAATTTAGAAGTGTAATAAATTTTGGTATGGAACAATTAATTGATTATTTGGATGCAAGAAATGAAGATTATAGAGAGAATGCTAAAATTAAAGATTCACATCCGATTGTTTATCAGGAAAATTTAGCATTGTTAGAAGAAGAAAAAATGTATATTCAACACACTGTTGATTTTGTAAAGAGTATTGATATTAATCAATTTAAATCACCTGAAGAATTTAGAGACTATTTATTAGAAGACATTAAGACTTATTATAAAAAACATAGTATTCCCAATGTGTGTTATATTATAATGTCAGACAAAATAAACAAATGTTGGAAATTTTACGAAGATTTTTTTTGTGATTAAGATATTTTGTAAAATTTTTTGATAATTTAGAATTTTATAATAATAAATTATTATGCGGATTTATAAAAGAATATAACTGCTTAATAAATCCGCTTTTTTTGATTAGTTATTCAAACTCAATTTAACAAGTTTTGCACTAATGCCTTTTATAGCTTGAAGGCTACTATTCAATTTATTAATTTCTGTTTCATCTCCAACAAGTTCAAGCATTAACAGTCCTACTTCAGAGCATTTATCCAAAACTCCGTCGTGAATACCAAGTCTTGTCTTAATAATACAACCATATTCTGTTAAAATTTGTTGAACTTTAACAGCCTCGTCTCTTCTGTGTGAAAGTAATACTAACAAAACAGTTTTTTCCATAATTAAATTTCCTCCTTAATATATTTATGATAATAATCGTGCAGATTGTCATTATAATCTTAATTATAAGATTATATGCCTAAAAAACGAGTTCTTTTTCGAGTTTTTTAGTTTTATACCTGAAATGTTTTTTTTTACAACTTGTTTGTTTAAAAGGACTTAGAAAAAAATATCATTGAATTTAAAACAAACCTGAAACATTTCAGTATATATTGATTATAGTTAATAAAAATTTTAAAGTCAATAAAAAGATTATGTAAAACACATTCAAAAAAATTAAGCTAATTTTATTAACAATGTTTTATTTTTGAATACAATTTTAAATAGTAAGGAATTAAAAAAAATTGACATTATTTATAACTTTAAATGGCTTTATAAAAACAAACATACAAAATATAAAGATTATTTTTATAAGTATCATTATAAATAAAATTAGAATATATTTATGGAAGATTATTTTCTAAATTGAATATTTCTTTTCACTCTTTTTTAGCTTGCAATTCAACTCGTTTTAAAAGTTGAGAAAAGTC
>MIAN01000013.1:0-1967 GCA_001829125.1 Spirochaetes bacterium GWB1_27_13
AAGAATTAGCATTTGCATTTGTTGGACTAGCCAATAATCTTATTTTATTTTTGGAACTAGAATTTTCATAAGTATCAATTGCATAACCAATAGGATTATTTGCTGAATGTTTGTCAATAATTCTATAAGCAGTATTCATATCATACTGATTAAACCAAACAGATATTGTTAATTCTGTTGTAATATTTTGTAAAGAAGGGCTATTTAAAACCTCAATATAATCATCCACTCCATCAAACAAATAAGCATTATTTGACTTGCCATCTTTGTCAGTTGTTAAAGCCGCACCAGAAACAGTTCCATTATTATTGTTGTCGCTTGTATCATTTGCATTGCCATTAAATAAATATTCTGCTACTAAACCATTTCTTGGGATTGAGATTGTTGTAGTCGTTGTTGTTGTTGCTAAACCCAATGATTTATATTTTATATCAAAAGTTCCATTATTTATAAAATCAAAACCTTGTACTTTTATATAAATATTTTCTGTTGCTAATGCTATTACTGTTTTTGGCGATATATATCCACTATCATTATCCAAAAAATAAGGCGTTATTTTATCATTTCTATAAACAGAAACAATTATATCACAAGTTTTTGTTTGATCTCCTTGACTTGAATCATTCCATGTTATTTGATATGATTTGCCAAATTCTCCACTAAAATAATACCATAAAGTCTTTCCTGCTTGAAGTGTATCTGTTTTCCATGAATCATTAGTTAAAAGTACATAATTAATTGTTGTAGTTGTTGTGCTGGTGCTAGTACTTGTTGAAGTTGTTGTATTTGTAGAAGAAGTAGTGCTTGTTGTTGTAATTATAGAATTCGTTGTAGTAGAATTTAATGTCGAACTAGTAGAAGTTACAGCGATTGTAGTAGTTGTGGTTGTTTTTACTAAGAGATCACAACTAAAAAGAAAAAAGAATGAGAATGTTAAAAAAACTAAAAGAATCGATAAATATTTTAACTTTTTTTTGATAAAAAACATAAAAAAACTCCTAAAATCTTTTATTTTGAAATAAAAAAAATTACAGATAGCCTTGTATTGAGTAAGTTTATAATCGCCAGTAATTAATTCCATAGGCTCAGTTATAAATTTACCGTTTATTTTGTAAAGGTTTAATTTTCTCAAATTAGCAACTTTATTGCCGTTTGAGTCTTCAACTGTAACTAAAATTGTTTTGCGTTGTCAATAGGTGTATTAATAACATTTTTAACGAAAGATAAAACGCTTTGTGATGAAGAACTTCCAAACTCAAAATTCACAGAACCAACCTTTTTTTATTCTGTTGGTGTGTTAAGAATCTGTGGGCTAGAGCAAGCAAATAAAACTAACGATAAAATTTTTTTAAACATCAAAACCCTAATTTTGTATTTTTTTTTAGCAATAAAACATGATAAATAATATAACATATTTTTTTAATTAATCCAGAAAAACATATAAATTTTGAAAATTATCCAAAACATTTTGGTTAAATTATTTGACCGAGACTATCAATATCTCTAAAAGTTAAAGGAGTCGATCAATTAAATTTATATTTTGACAAAAGTCTAACTTTTATGTATAAAATTGTTTGTTTATTCTTAAATTAATTGTGGGAAAACCTAATGAAAACTCTATTATTTATTTTTGGGACAAGACCAGAGGCTATTAAAATGGCTCCTCTTATAAAAAAATTTAGCCAAGATAAAAATATATTTGATATTAAAGTTTGTGTAACTGGGCAACATAGACAGATGCTTGACCAAGTTTTAGATTTTTTTAATATAAAAGCCAATTTTGATCTTAATATAATGAAAAATAATCAAACTCTATTTGATGTTACTGTCGATATTTTGAAGGGGCTTGAAAAAATATTAAATGATAACCCAATAGATTATATTTTTGTTCAGGGTGATACAACGAGTGCTTTTGTTGGGGCATTGGCTGGTTTTTATAAAAAAATCAAAGTTGGACACATTGAGGC
>MIAN01000013.1:1981-26040 GCA_001829125.1 Spirochaetes bacterium GWB1_27_13
GCAATAAATATTCTCCATACCCAGAAGAAATTAATAGAATTTTGGCAGGACACATAGCAGACTATCATTTTGCTCCGACCCCAAAGGCTAAAGAAAACCTTCAAAAAGAAGGCATTACAGATAACATTTATGTTGTAGGAAATACCGTAATTGATGCTTTATTTTTGGGATTGGATTTGATAAAATCTTGCGGTGATAAAGAATACTATGATTTTTTTAAAAATATTGATTTTTCAAAAAAAATAATTTTAGTTACAGGTCACAGGCGAGAAAGTTTTGGTGAACCTTTTAAAGAAATTTGTTATGCACTAAAAGAATTAAAATCTTCCTTTAAAGATGTTGAAATTATTTATCCAGTTCATTTAAATCCAAATGTAAGAAAACCAGTAAACGAAATTTTATCAAACATCTCTGGCATTCATCTAATTGAACCATTGAGTTATCCGCATTTAATATGGCTTATGAATAAATCCTATCTTGTGTTGACTGACTCTGGGGGGATACAAGAAGAGGCTCCGTCCCTCAAAAAACCAGTGTTGGTTATGAGAGATGTTACAGAAAGAACTGAGGGTGTTGATGCAGGAACGGCAAAACTTGTTGGTACGGATAAACAAAAAATTATACAAGAGACATCCAAATTGATTTTAGATTCTTCTATATATCAAAAAATGTCAAACTCTATCAATCCTTATGGTGACGGTACGACAAGCGAAAAGGTTTTAAATATTATGAAATCTTTATATAACACAGATTAATCGGATTGTCACAGATTAAATTGTGTAATTAGTCGATATTTAACTAATTAGATTTTGTTTTTTTTGACAAATCTAAAACATTTCAGTATATTAGGGGAAGTTATGAAAAAATTTATTGTTAGCGACATAAGATGGGCATCTGAAAACGAATTAAATTTACCAATCTGGAAAAATTGGAATAAAAATAATCCATTACCAAGGAGTTTTTGGCAAAGAATTTGGGAATACCCATATTTAACATCAAAAATTCCATCTTCTGGCAATTGTGTTGACTTTGGCGGTACTTATCCATTCGTATTATTTAAAAATTATCCAAATGCAATCTCTGTTGATAATAGAGACTTAAACGTTTTAGACTTCCCATTTCACAAGGGCAAATGGACTCCCGATAAACTCACTATATGTGATGCTGCAAAAACACCTTTTGAGGATAGCCAGTTTGAATATTCTTTTAGTATATCTACGATAGAAGAAATCCCTCATTTTTTAGATGTATTAAAGGAAATGATTCGTATTGCAAAACATAGAGTCGTTATAACAATGGATGTAAGCGACAAATTGGGTTTACCTATAAAAAGATTAAGAGAACTTGAAGAATTTTTGGGTTGTAAAATACCAGATTTACCTATAAATGTTTTAAGGTCTAATTCGCCAGTGATAAAAAAATTTGGGCAAGACTTAAAAGAAGATTATAAACATATTAGAGTTTTAGCATTCACATTAGACTCTATTGATTTACCAAAATCTGTTGCAATCCTTATTCCACACTGGGAGACCTATCAATTTCTAAAGCCATGCCTTGAGCGAATCCAAAAAAATAGAAATCCAAATCTAACCGAAAAAGTTTATGTTTTGGATGATTGTAGTACTGATGGGAGTTTTGAAAAGGCAAAAGAAGACTTTAAAAATGATAAATTGATAGAATTTCACAAAATCGAAAGATATAATAAAAAAACAGAGCCAGATGTTGGACTTTTGTTAGATGAAGGGCTAAAATTAGTAAAAGAACAATTTGTTGTTATGCTTGATGCCGACACATTCCCACTTTCTAATGAATGGATTAATTTTCCTATATGGCTTATAGAAAAATATTCTGCAAGCTCCATCGGTCTTGATACTGGGCTTTCGAGTGCTTATTATAACGATGTTTTGGATTTACCAATATGGCAACCATCGACAGGGTATGTCCCTTCTGCAAATTTATATTATAACGAATGGTTTACTTGTACAAATAATTTGTATAGAATAACAAGAACAGCAGTAGCAAAAGTTGTTTCAGAGCAAATTGGTTTTACAAGGGCAACAAAAGAAAAAAAAGGGATAAATAGATATTTCAAAGCAATACACACTCGATTAATGAGAAGAAAAGGATTTATTAAAAAATTTTATAAATCATTTTTGAAATTTAATTTTATAAAAAAATTGATAAATGCTCGATACCCATACTTACCTGGTGGTTGTGATAATGGAGTTGCTGCAAATCATTTTATTGATATAAATTATATGGGGGCAAAATTTAATCTACCAATTATAAGTTTTATTGGATTTACTCCAAAAGATGGGGTTTTTGGTCAAAATATTTCTGGCTTATTATTCCACTTTGCATTGAGTACAAGAGCTTTATCAAAAGAACGAAGAGAAATAAAGGATGCAGGTGCAGAGTTTATGAAATGGGTTGAACTATTGTCCCAAAAGAATGTCTATGATGATAAAATTATTGACGATATGATTGAAGCAAGTAAAACTTTTAAACCCGGTGGTTACGATGGCTCTATACCAGTAGAATGGTATAAAGATGAATTTGAATACATACAAAAATTATTAAGCCAGTATAAAAAAGAGGTTGAATGAGTATTAAAAAATCTTTGTGTTTTTAGATACCTACATTAAATGATAAAAAACTTACAGGTCGCCCTGTAAGTTTTTGTGTTAGTTAAAACTAATTATTGTTTCATTATAAAAACATCTTCTTTTCCTGCATTACTATTACCATTTAGTCCGCCAGATGTAAAACCTCTTATATAAATATTATCAGAAGAATCAATTGGTATTCCAAAACCTGTTTCAATATTATAATTTCTATAACGAGTTTTGATTTTTTTTTTACAAAATATTATCATTTTAAAATTTTATTTCTTAGTTTAACTAATATTTTCTTTATCAAAGTTATTAGGCTTATATTTGTTTTGTTTTCTATTTTTTTTATTCTTAATGGTCTTTTTTCTATATTGTCAAACCATATATGGCGAGTTTTAGAAGATGTAATATAATTAATATCTCTATCATCAATCACATCAATAAAAGGTATAATTATCTGAAGTGCTCTTAAAGATATAGAATTCTTTTTTGAAAAACTAACCCAATAAGATTCAAACCCATGTCTATGATAATAGTACAAATCCGACATAACCCTCATCTTAGAACCAGTCGCAACTTGTCTAAATCCAAATCCCCATGTGTCTAAAGCACCAGCAAACTCTGGATAAGAACCTGCTCTTACCCAACTTTCTTTTGTAAATAAATAATTTCCACTTGCAGGTGGTATTTTATAATTTGAAAGAATATATCCTAATGTAATAAGTCCTTCTTTATATATCCAGTTATGAGTTATTTCTCTGATATTATTAACAAAATATCTGATTTCTCTAAAAGCAGAAACATCTGAACCTGAATTAATTAAAAAATCTTTAAGTTTAGATATACTGTTTTCTTCCAATACATTGTCAGAATCCAAACAAAATAATAATGGATTATTCGTATTTTCAATGGCAGTATTTCTTGCTGCTGCTCCACCTTTATTTCTATTATGATTTATTATTTTGATCTCTTTATCTTTATATTTATCTTTGAGTTTTTCGAGAAGTTCTAAAGTTTTATCTTTTGAGGCATCATTTGCAATAACAAGTTCATCACCTAAGGTAAAATTATTATTAAAAATCGAATCAACCGTTTCTTCAATAGTTTTTTCACAATTATAAGCAGGAATAAAAAAACTTATATTTATTTTTTTCTTTTCTACCCACCAAACGCCATCACCTTCATAATTTACTTTCCAATCAAATCTACGAAAAAACTCATCTATTGCCTGCTTTACACCAGGGAAATTAGGATGCTCATAATCATGTCCACCAATAATTCCACCTTCACGCACTTTACAAAACCATAAGCATAAGTCATTAAAAACACCATTATAAGAATGGTCTGCATCAATGTAAACAAAATCTAATTCATTATTATTAAATTCTATTACAGCATCGCAAGATTTTTTTCTAATATGTTTATATCTATTGTTATAGTTTGATAGTCTATTTACTGTAAAATTGTAAAGTTCATCAAATTGATCCTGAGGAAGATTCATAGGGTCTTTGTAATTTTCTATATGTAAATAAGGATCAACTCCATATAAATTATCTACACTTGTATTTTGTAAAATATATTCAGAATGTCCTCCAAAAGCAACCCCTATCTCTACCCCAATTTTAAAACTAAAAGAATTAATAACTTTTGAAAAAGGAGAATAAGATTGAGACCAACAATTTTCGGCTTCTGATTTATATTTATTAATTATATCCTTAATATTACCCATTTTTAACATCCTCCAGTTGATAAATTACATATTTGCACCATTTTTGATAAATCAAATTATTATAATAAAATTCTTTACATTTTAGTCCCATAGAAATTAATTTGTTATTATCATAGTTTTTGATGATATTGAGCATATTTTCAGTATTCTCGCTGTAAAAACTCATTTCATCCCAGTTAATAAAATTTTTAAATGGTCTGGTATCTATATCTCCCACTAAAAATGGCACTACTCCAAGCTGCATAGATTCAAAAAAACGAAAAGAACTTCCACCATATCCACGAGGACACAGTGAAATATATGATTCCATAATTTTTTTTACATAAGCATTTGTTTTTAGAGACCCATCATAGATAAAAACGTCTCTTCTATCTTTTAATAATGCCAGCATTGATTGTCTTATAGGGTGAGTTGCTATTCTTCCCAAAAAAGACGCTAAATATTTTTTTTGAGGTTTAAAGAAAGGCTCTTTGTGAGGGGAACATAACAAAGGAATATCATACCCTTCATTAGTTTTTCTAGAAGCTAAAAAAGCCTTAGATTTTTTGATATTTACAACAGTGCCATCGTCATATTGACAAACAGTAAATGTTTTATTATCATCTAATAGTAGCCTATCCACTTCATTTTGGAGTTCTTCCAATCCTTCTTTTCCGTAATTATGGTTAAGATGCCATCTCGTCCAAAAAATAGGAATATAATGCCAATCCGCTTTTTGTGGGTCATCAGTTAAATAATCTTTATTGTTTTGTAGAAAAAGATAAAAATCTTGTTCTACACCAAAATCTTTATTATGTTGAGGATATTTGAATGGTTGAGTTTTAGGCATAAATTTATCATTTACAGGTAAAATATATATTTTCATTTGATCAAATCCGCAAAAATATTTCCATCTTCTTCTCTATCGTTAGGGTCAGGTCTATATTCTAATGGGATCAAATTAGAATTGCTTTTGTCTCTTGAATTAAACCGTACTTCTTTGTAACCCACAATTTTAGCCATTTCTTCAAGATTGTTTTTAGAAAGAATATTTATGTGAGAACTTTTATCCCATTCTTCTTTGTACACGCCAATTATTCCTTTTTGAAATTTTGATTTTTTCATAGCAGATATAATATCTGGTGTATTAACTCTATGAATTCCTTCTGGTTTTAATACTCTATATGTTTCTGCTAGGAATAAAAACTGATCTTTTTGAGATAAATGTTCTAAAAAATCTTCATGAAAAATAACATCAACAGAGTTATCTGGAAGTGGTAACCCAGTTTTGGTAATATCAATATCATAAAAATCTGAAATATCACCTCGAACATTTTCTGGATAATATTTATCAGTATAATACTTTAAGTAGTCAGAATAATGAGCATAACAAATATCAATATTTATCCATCCTTTTAAAATTCGAGGTCCACAACCAAAATGAAGTTTTAATAAATCTATATTTTTATAGTTTTGTTCTAATTTATTGTAGCCAGTTAGTTCTATTTTTTGAGTTTTTTTATCTATTTTTACTATTTTATAGCCCAATTTTTTTAAGAAAAATAAAATCACTCTTTTTAACATAAAATATTTTCCTTTACTGACATATTTTTATTTATTGCTAAAATATTTTGATATTTGAATATTTCATTAAAACTATCATATTTTAAAATTGGTATCAACCCATCATTTTTTATTCTATAAAAATTATATTGTGAAAGGATGTCATAAAAATCTTTTAAAAAAACATGAGCAAAAATATTAAACTCATTAAATTCAAATTGAATTATGCCAATTTTATTATCTTCAATTAATTTTTTTGCACCCTTCAAAACTTCCAACTCAGACCCTTCAACATCAATTTTAAGAAAATCAATTTTATTTATTTTATTCTCAAAGCAAAAAGAATCTATCGAAATCATTTGGACTTCCTGAGTCTCAATATCTTTGAGTTGAAAAAGAGTATCCAAAGAATTTTTGTGAATTGTAACGAGTTCACTTTTTTCATCATTTTTATCATTATAAATATTAATTTTTGAAACAGTTGCTCCGAGAGCTTTATTTATACAATTTATATTAAGCGATGATAAATTTCCAACTAATGAAGTGTATATTTTTTCAAAAGGTTCAAACGCATAAATTTTAGGTTTTTTAAAAAATTGTCGTAACAATTTTGAATAGTTTCCATTATTTGCACCAACATCAAAAAATACTATATTTTCTTCATCATTATAAATATTTTTTAAAATATTTTCTAAAACAAAATACTCACCAGTTACCTGTTCATTTCCATAATTTAATATTCCTATTTTTTGATAAACTGTAATTAATAAATTTTTACTGTCCTGATTAAAAGATGCTTTTATTATAGATGGATCAGCACCCAATAACTTACCAATAAAAACTACTAGAGTTTTTGCATTTTTTTCACCAATAATTTTAAAAAATAATCTAACAAAAAATTTAATTATATTTTTCATTTTTTTCTAAACAAATCCTTTCACCGAAGTAAGGTAAATTAACAACCCCAACATTCGCAAAATCATTCTTTTTACTCCACTCTTCAGCAACAGTAAAAGATAGTATATCTCTTCCAAATGTCCAGTCACTTGCTCCTTCTCTATATCCGCCTATTGATACACTATAATCACCAGGTCTAAGAAAAAAATTTGGAATTTTAAAAAGAGACTCAAAATAACCTTCCAATAATGTAACTGGATTTTCTACATCGTGCATTGTCACAACCCTTATTTCATCTTTATAGATTGAAAGTGTAACTCTAAAATTTAATATATCTTCAATCGCTTTTCCTTTTATTTTTACCAATATCTCATCTGAAGGCGATAAATTTATCTGATCTTTTTTTTCATTTATGTATATCTCTTCAAAAATTATCGAATTTGCTAATGTCCCTGAAAAATTGCAATTATTAATTTTGTTATTAGAATAAGAAAAAGTCATATACTCTTTTATTGCCTTATCAACAAGTCCCTCATATAATATTTTTCCATCTTTCAAAAATATTGCAGTATTACAAAGTTGTTTTATCGCTCCCATATTGTGGCTCACAAATAGCACTGTCCGTCCATCTTTACCTATGTCGTTCATTTTGCCAAGACATTTTTTTTGAAATTGGGCGTCTCCCACTGCAAGCACTTCGTCAACTATTAATATTTCTGGCTCAAGGTGTGCTGCAACTGCAAATGCGAGTCTAACATACATTCCAGAAGAATATCGTTTTACAGGTGTATCCAAAAATTTTTCGACTTCGGAGAATGCTACTATTTCGTCAAATTTTTTTTTGATTTCTTGTCTTGTCATCCCCAAAATTGCACCATTCAAAAAAATGTTTTCGCGACCAGTAAGCTCTGGATGGAATCCTGTCCCTACTTCTAAAAGGCTTGCAACTCGTCCTTTTATGCTAAACTTACCAGTGGATGGCTCTGTAATTCGACTTAAAATTTTAAGAAGTGTTGATTTGCCTGCACCATTTCTACCGATTATGCCAACTCGTTCGCCTTCTTTTATGGTAAAATTAATATCGTTTAATGCCCAAAACTCTTCTTTTGTCGGATTGGGCTCTTTTTTACCTGCGATCTTTTTTGCAATATTTTTAAAACTATTTGCAATTACATCTCGTAAGGCAAGATACTTTTCTTTTTGTTTGTGAGAAATTATATATTTCTTACCAATATTTTCTACTTTTATTGTAAAATCCATTTTATTCCTATACCCAAAGTTTAATCTGTGTTAATCTGAAAAAATCCGTACCAATCCGTGTTATATTATGTCTGCGAAAGATTTTTCTGTTTTGCGAAAGTAATATATACCAAAAATCAATAAAAATATAGATAAAATTATTGAAATTGCAAGTCCTGTAACATTAATTTGTGTTTTGCCAGTAAAAGCCCATCTAAAGCCGTCAATTACCCCAACCATAGGATTTAGAGCATACAAAAATCTAAATTTTTCTGGAATTACAGCACTTGTGAAGCCAACTGGTGATATATAAAGCCCAAGTTGTACGATAAAAGGGACAATGTATCTAAAATCTCTATATTTTACATTTAACGAAGCAATAATTAACCCAAAACCAATTGATGTTGAAAATGCCAGTATTAAAAATAATGGAACAAAAATTATTCTATACGATGGTATAAATTGGTAGAATATACATAAACCTGCAAGTATCAAAAAAGAAATGAAAAAATCAATCAATGATACAATAACAGAAGTTGTTGGAATAATTATTCGTGGAAAATAAATTTTTGAAATAATGTTTGAGTTTGAAATCAAACTATTGCTTGCCTCGCTAAAAGAATTTGCAAAAAATTGCCAAGGAAGCATTCCCAAAAAAACAAAAATAGGATAAGGAATGTCGTAAGATGGAAATTTTGCGAGTTTCCCAAAAACTATTGTAAAAATTATCATAGTTACAAAGGGACGAAGGATACTCCACAAAATGCCAATGACAGTTTGTTTATATCTAACCAAAATATCACGCCACGACAAAAATAAAAATAATTCTCTATATTTCCACAAATCAGCCCAGTAATGTTTTTCTGTTTTACCAGCCTCGATTGTTAAAATTTGTTCTTTTTTTTCCATAAAAACCTTTTCAAACTAAGATACCTGATTTTAATATACACATAATTTTTTTAGATGTCAACATAACATATTATTCTCACTCAGTTAAAAATGTTTAAAATAATACCATCCATTTTTTTTGACAACGCCAAATTTATAAGAAAGGAGATTGTTTAATAATTTTTTATTCATCATTTTTACTTTGTCACCAGATTTTATTATTTTACCTTCTTTTAAAAATAGGACATTGTTAATTTGTGGAATAATTTCTTCTATATGATGTGTAACAAAAACTATATTATGCCCTTTTTGGACGAGTTTTTGTATAGAATGTAGCACATCTTCTTTTGATGCAAGATCGAGGTTATTGCAAGGCTCATCAAAAATAAGTAATTTTGGGCTAAAAACCAAAGACCTTGCGATTAAAACTTTTTTTTGTTCACCACTTGATAGATGTCCAAAAACCCTATCTCTTAGGTGGAATATTTCTAAAAATTCTAATATATCAACAACTTTTTCTTTCATCTCGTCTGTTACATCTTGATAAAGTCCATTACTTGCAAAAAAGCCAGAATAAATAACATTAATTACACGGGTTTCTCTATCGTATTCTCTTTGGAGATGATCACTTACAAAACCAATTTCTTTTCTCAAATCCCAGATATTTACAAAACCGAGTTGTTTGCCAAATATTTTTACAATCCCTGTTGATGGAAAAAGGTTTCCACTCAAAATCCTAAGTAAAAACGATTTGCCACTGCCATTTCTACCAATTATTGCCCAGTTTTCAGAAGAATCCATTTTAAAATTAATGTCTTTTAAAATAGTTTTTCCTTCTCTTACAATAGAAACATTCTCTAATTCAATTAAATCTTCCATATCTATACCTTTTTTGAGTAATATTAATTGTAAGTATAATATATTTTGGCTAAAAATAAAAGTTAAATTATAAGTGGTTTTGGAGCAATCTTGATTTATTGATAAATTTCTTACAGATAGGGATGTATGGAGTTAATAATATTTATTTTAAATTAATTATAATAAAATATTGTTTTTTATGTTAAATTTTCACGCAACAATATTTAAAAAATAATAGTCAAATTTTTCTATTAATTTTTATAAATTCTTTTAAAAATTACTTGACTTATTTTGATTTGATTATTATAATACATTCTATACTAATTTGATAGTAATGGTAGTGAATAGGAGTAAAGATATGGTTAAAGGTTATGAGTTACCAAAAAATTTTTTACAAGAAATTGATGATTTAATCGGGTTAATAAATAAAAATCTTAGTGGTGAAATGGATGGTGCTACTCTAAAGTCTTATAGAGTGCCTTTTGGGATTTATGAACAGAGGACACCTGATACATTTATGGTTAGGATTCGTTGTACAGGTGGGATTATTACTCCTTCTCAGTTTTTAGAGATCGCTAAGATTTCACAAAAATTTGGGGAAGGTAAGATTCACATTACCACGAGACAAGAGGTTCAATTACACGATATTAAACTCAAAGACATTCCATTTATATTGAAAGAATTATATGGATTTGGACTTTCTACTCGTGGCGGTGGTGGCAATACAATAAGAAATGTTGTTGTTTCTGTAAACTCAGGGATTGATAAAAACGAGGTATTTGATATTGTCCCTTATGCAGTGAGTTTGGTTACAAAATTTTTGGAAGAAAATGATTCTTTTGGTTTACCACGGAAATTAAAATTTGCCTTTGTAAACTCTACGGATGATTTGGAGTCTGCGATTTTGGCAGACCTTGGGTTTGTTGCAAAGATTAAAGATAACAAAAAAGGTTTTAAGGTTTTTATCTCTGGCGGAATGGGTGCAAAATATGCCACAGGTAAATTGCTTTTTGATTTTATAGATGATACAGAACTTTATAATGTTGCAAAAACTGTTAAAAATATTTTTAATCAATTTGGTGATAGGAAAAATAGGCACAAATCCCGCCTCAGGTTTTTGTTTGATAAACTTGGTGAAAAAGAATTTTTTAGTGTTTTTGATAAAGAATATCAAAAAATAAAAATTGAACAAAATTATATTCTACCAATTACACCTATTGAAAATAAGCAACAAAAATTTGCCCTTATAAAGGAAGAAAATAATACAAAAGAATATTCTTTATGGCAATCATCGTTTGTATTTCAGCAAAAACAACAAGACCTTTATTCGATTTTATTGCCGATAAAACTTGGAGATATAAAAGCATCAGATGTTATAAAATTAAGCGATTTTCTGGATAATTTTGGAGAAAATACGATTAGATTTACAAAAGAACAAAATATTCAAATAAGAAACATTCATAAGGAATATTTAGCAAATTTTTATAACTTTTTAACCAAAACTTTTGAAGCGTATAGCATTCCACTATCTGATACTTTGGTTAGTTGTACTGGTGCTGATACTTGCAAACTTGGGATTGGTTTATCAAAAAATTTGAGCAGTGAAATTTTAAAATTGATTAATCAAGAACTATCACATATTCCATACAATAAAAAACCAAAGATAAATATCTCTGGTTGCCCAAATTGCTGTGGTAAACATTGGGTAGGAGACTTGGGGTTTTATGGATTTGTTGCAAAAAAAGGTGAGAATATTTATCTTGCTTATAATATAGTCTGTGGTTTTACAATAAAATGCGATAATTTGATATTTTCAACAAAAATAGGCGAAATCGGAGCAAAAAAATTGCCATTGCTATTAAATGAGTTTTTTAATGACTATTTGAAAGTCTTTGCAAATTATGAGTCTTTTTATGAGTATTTTAATATGACAGGAAAAGAATTATTAATAAAACTTTTAAACGAAAAATATAAAACTATTCCTTTTTTTGAAGAAGATAAAACATTCTACTGTGATTGGGGTAGCGATGAAATTTTTAGTTTAATTGGAAAAGGTAGTGGAGAATGCTCTGCTGGACTTTTTGACTTTATAGAAAAAGACATTAAAATCATAGAAAAAATTAAACTTGATATAGAAAATGAGTCTAACGAAGAAAAAATAAACTCTTATTTGCATCAAATTATTTTTACTGCTTTACGAATGATTTTATTGACAAAAGGGATAGAAACTAATGATAAACAAGTAGTTTTTAATGCTTTTACTAAAAATTTTATAAATACTGGTATAATAGATAAATCCTACCAAGATTTAATTTATAATGCAGAAAAATTGGTAAATTTAAATAATAATAAGCAAAAAACATTCGCACTTGTTACTGACATTATAACACATTACAAAAGTATTTCTTAAGGGGGATAATATGCAAGAACATCCAATTAGAAGTTTGATTAAAGCGTTTTCGTGGAGAATAGCGGGGTCTTTGGCAACTCTTGTTATCTCTTATGTGTTGACTAAAAAAATAGATGTAGCATTAATAATCGGTGCTGGCGATTTTGTTGCAAAAATAATACTTTTTTTTGTCCACGAAAGACTTTGGGACAAAATACCGTTTGGTAAGAAAAAAGGCGCACCTCCAGAATATAATATATAACACAGATTAATCGGATTGCCACAGATTGACACGGATTAGATTATGTAAGTATAGATAATGACAGTATTTAACTTTTTGAATTTGTGACAAATCAAGAACTTTTTTGGTATATATACTGAAATGTTTCAGGTTTGTCTTAAATTCAGCGATAAACTTTTTTATAACTTCTTTTAAATAAACAAGTTGTAAAAGAACATTTCAGGTATATAATGACAATCTGAACGATTATCATTATAACACAAAATATATAAAGGTGACATTCGCGAATGTCGCTTTTGAATAATCAACCAGAGGTATTAAAATGAAAGAAAAATTGAATGAATATTTAGAAATATTAAAAGATAAGACACCGCAAGAAGTTTTGGAGTTTGCAAAAAATGAATTTGGAATACAAAATATTAAACTTGCATCAAGTCTTAGTGTTGAAGATATGATTTTAACTGAAATGTTTGTAAAAATTAGTAAAGACGCACAAATATTTGTACTTGATACTGGAAGGCTTTTTCAGGAGACTTATGATTTGATACAACTTTCTTCTGCAAAGTATGGGATTAAGTATCAAATATTTTTTCCAGACTATAAAGAACTTGAAGAAATTGTTTCAAAAAAAGGCGTAAATCTATTTTATTACAGTATTGAAGACAGAAAACTTTGTTGCAAAATAAGAAAGCTAAATCCATTAAAAAGAGCGTTAGAAAACACAAAACTTTGGATTTGTGGCTTACGAAAGAGCCAATCAATAACCAGAGAAAATATACAAGTTATAGAATGGGATGACAATCACAACATTTTTAAGATTAACCCAATTTGTAACTGGGAAGATAGTCAAGTGTGGGAATATGTTAAAAAAAATAACATTCCATACAATTATTTACACGACAAAGGATTTAAAAGCATAGGTTGCCTTCCATGTACCAAAGAAGTTAGGGACGGAGATGACCCTCGTTCTGGTAGGTGGTGGTGGGAAAATCCAGATAGTAGAGAATGTGGATTGCATGTAAAAAAATGAGGAGGACAAAATGGATAGGATTGAAAGACTTGAAGCAGAAAGCATTTTTATTTTACGAGATGCTTATAAATATTTTAAAACAAAAAATCTCGGGATGCTATGGTCAATTGGTAAAGATAGTACAGTTTTACTATACCTCGCGAGGAAGGCTTTTTTTGGACATATTCCTTTTCCACTTGTTCATATAGACACACACTACAAGATACCAGAAATGATTGAGTTTAGAGATAAAATTGCTTTAGAGTGGAAACTCGATATGATTTATGGTGAAAACTCCGAAGCCTTACAAAAAAAATATACATTCCCAGATCAAAAAGTTGATAGGCTCACTTGTTGTAAATATCTAAAAAGTGATGCTCTAAAACATACTCTTTCTGGTGAATGGCAAAGATACAGACTCGACCACAATCTAAAAAAATATATTAAAGACGCAAAAACAGACCCTTTTAACGGTGTAATCGTTGGCATTAGAGCAGACGAAGAAGGAAGCCGTTCTAAAGAAAGATGTTTTTCTCCTCGCTCCGAAAATAATGAGTGGAATGTAGGTGACCAACCTCCAGAAGTTTGGCAATATTTTAACACCGATTTTCCAAAAGGTTGCCATATAAGAATACACCCATTACTCGACTGGACAGAGCTTGACATCTGGGAGTATATCAAAAAAGAAAACATTCCAGTAATATCTTTGTATTTTGATCAGGGGCAAGGCAAGAGGTATAGGTCTTTGGGGTGTTATCCTTGTACAACTCCAATTAATTCTATATCAAAAAATGTAGACGAGATAATAGAAGAATTAAAAACTGGAAAACTTGCAAACATTGCAGAACGTTCAGGACGAGCTCAAGACAAAGAAGACGGTGGCGGATTAGAAAACCTAAGACGCGATGGTTATATGTAGAGTCATTAAATATGAAGAACACACTTTCCCTCCTCAAAAAATTACAAGTGTTCTTCATGTTTTATATACACAGATTAAATCGTAAGTATATATAGGGGAACAAACGATTGAGGTATATTAGGAGAATATTATGGAAAAAGAACAACTTAATTTTGTAGTAATAGGTCATGTTGACCATGGAAAAAGTACTCTAATTGGTAGATTATTAGCAGATACAAACTCACTCCCAGAAGGAAAACTTGAAAGTGTAAAAGCTTTTTGTGAAAAAAACTCTCGAGTTTTTGAATACGCATTTTTACTCGATGCACTAAAAGAAGAGCAAGCACAAGGGATAACAATAGATGCAGCTAGATGTTTTTTTAAAACACAAAAAAGAGACTATATGATAATCGATGCACCGGGTCACACAGAATTTATTAAGAATATGATTACGGGTGCTGCAAAGGCTGATGCTTGTTTTATATTAATCGATGCAAAAGAAGGGATTCAAAAAAACTCAAAAAGACATGGTTACATAGTATCATTACTCGATATTAAACAAGTTGTTGTAATTATTAACAAAATGGATTTGGTTAATTACAGTAAAGAAGTTTTTGATAATATACAAAAAGAATATAACGAATTTTTGACTAATCTTGGGATAAATGCGATTAGATATATCCCTGTATGTGCAAGAGACGGAGAAAACATTCTATCTTTATCAAAAAATATGGAATGGTACAAGGATTTGAATGTTATTGAGCAAATTGATGACTTTAAACCAAAAGGTAAAAATATCGAAAAAAAATTTAGATTTCCAATTCAGGATGTCTATAAATTTACAGAAGGGGATGATGAACGAAGAATATTATCTGGTAAAGTAGTTAGTGGTACAATAAATGCAGGTGATGAGGTAGTTTTTTTCCCATCTAACAAAAAATCAATCATAAAAACAATAGAAATATTCCCAAAAAACGATATAGCATCAATTGAGGCTGGTTTTAGTTGTGGTTTCACACTTAATGACCCACTTTATATAAAATCTGGCGAAATTATGTGTAAAACTAAAGAACAATCATTCCCACAAGTCTCAAGAAGACTCAAAGTAAATCTATTTTGGATGGGCGAAGCAAACTTACTCATAGAAAAAAGTTATAAAATTAAAATTGGTACTTTAGAGACAATCGCAAAAGTTACAGAAATTATAAATATTGTGGATTCTTCAGAATTATCCAATAATATAGAAAAAAAGACACAGATAAATAAATATGATGTAGTTCAATGTGTTATTGAGACTGCAAAGCCTATATCTTTTGATTTGGTGCAAGATCATCATTATACAGGTAGATTTGTAATAATAGATAATTTTGAAATCGCAGGCTGTGGAATAGTGACAGGCTCTCTATCAAACGAAAATCTAGCCATTGATCAATATGTAAAAGAGCGTGAGATTAAATGGGACTTTGGTTTAATTTCAAGGGAAGATAGAGCAAAAAGATTTGGGCATAAATCAAAGTTCATTCTTATAACTGGTAAAAAAGGAACTGGTAAACGCGAACTTGCGATACGACTCGAAAAAAAATTATTTGAGTCAAATTACAACTCTTATTACATAAATGTTGCAAATTTAACAGATGGGCTTGATGTTGATTTGTCTGACTCAATTTTTGATAAAGAAGAATTTGTTAGAAGAATGGGCGAACTTGCAAGACTTTTTACTGGTTGTGGAATAATTTTTATTACAGCCTTAGATGATATTGATGATTATGATCTAGAAAAAATAAAAAAACTCAACATGCCTTATGAAATTTTGGTTGTAAATATTGGCGAAAATAATTATGAGAAATTTAGCGTAAATCTTAATTTACAGGCAAATCCTAATATAAATCTTGCAACAGAACTAATTTTAGAAGAATTAAAGAAACAAGAAATTATTTTAGAGTATTATTTGTAGAATATTCTCAAAAAATTAATAAATCCCTCTCTTTGCAAAAAGGGGGATTAATTTTATTCAAAAAATTGACTAATAACGCAAATATCGAATTACATTTAGTATAAATTCTAACAGTAAGATCACGAAGAAATTTTAATAAAAAAAGAGTCTTTATTCTAAACGTATTATATAATTAATATATTGTATTTTTATATAAGGTTTATTTTTTTAAAAATGCTTTCCAATTTAGCTTGATTTATTGGTTTTACAAGATAAAATTCACATTGTTCTCTAAATGCTTTTTGGATACTCTTAACATCATCTAAAGCAGATGTAACTATTACTTTTACCCCGTCAGAGAATAAAATGTTTTTTTCTTCTTCAATTTTTCTTATATGACTTAAAATTTGGTAACCATCCATATCAGGAAGCATAATATCGAGTAAAATTACATCATAAGGCTTTCCTATATTATGAGCAAGGCTAAATTTACCAATAGCATCTTTTCCGTTCATTGCGGTATCACAATATCCGTAATTTAGTAGAATTTCTTGCATTAATCTTAATGATATATATTCATCCTCTATAATAAGAAATTTTATTTGATTTTTTTCAATTTCTTCAATATATTGCGATATTTTAACTTTTTTATAGGGGTCAAATATATAATTTTCTAATTCTTTTTCATCCAAATTTGTAGAAAAAACAATTTTTAAAACTTCTTCATTTTTATTTTTTGGAATGTTTTCGTATTTTGGAGAATAGTCAATAATTTTACCAATCTGTTTTATATCAGTATAAATTGGAAGATTTTCAAACTGAGTCTTTTCAATGTTAGTAGTAATTAATTTTTCTATTAGAAATACATTTAGATTTTTAGTTTTGGATTCTTTTAGTAAATTTATTCCTTCTATACTTAATTTTAAGTTTGGAATGATTTGTTCACAAGATTTTTCTTCTTCTTTAAAAAAAATTATTTGATTTATTAAATCATCAACATCTTTTTGAGGTACTTCATTTTTTAAAATTTCATTCCTAATTAAGTCCAAAGAAAACAAAAACTTGTCATTTATTTCCTTACTTGGTTTAATTTTACCACTTCTCATTAAATCTAACACATTTTCGATAGAATGTATTAGTTTTGATGAATTTGGTATAGAAATTAAAGATAAAATTCCTTTAAGGCTATGAGCCGTCCTAAATAGAATATGAACGAATGATAAATCCGTGTTATTTGATATAATTTCGTCAAATTTGAGTAAGTCAGACTCAAACGAATCAAGGTTATCAAGTACTTCGGAAATATTTTCTTCAAAAAAAGTTTTGCTCTTAGTTAAATCTTCCATAACCACCCAGCCAGATAAATTAAAATTAGTGTATTATATATTTTAGTTTATCTGACAAAAAAAAGCAAGTCAACTATATATTTTCTTTTATTAATATATAAATATCAATTTGAACACCTGCTACAAATTAGTTGAATACGGTAAAGATTTTATATAATTTTCCATAAAGTCCCAAGTTGAAATTTAAAAAAATAATAAATGATACTTATAGTGTGTAGACTTATAGTATTCATAATTATATATTAAAAAACACTTATGGATACTTTAAAACATTTTGGTAATAAAATAAAACATTTTCGTAAAATAAAAAATATTAGTCAAGAAGAACTAGCTGAATTATCTGATTTACATAGAACTTATATTGGTGGAATAGAGAGAGGCGAAAGAAATGTAAGTTTAATAAATATTGAAAAATTAGCAAAGGCATTAAATATTCAGATAAAGGATTTATTTGATGACGAATGAAATTGAAGTAATTGATATTATTCAGAAAAAAATATTTAAAACAATGAAATCGTTAATATCATATATTGGTGAGATACCAATAGGAAAAATAAACCAATTTCCTTATGGGTGGAGAAAAGCTGCAAAAGGTAGAACCGTTTGGAGAATACTTGAAGAAATAATTACTCAAAATTTAGAATATAAATATCAATATTTTAATTTAACATCTGTTGAAGTTTCATCTTCTGAGATAAGCGTTTATGATATTAAAATTAGAATGCCAGATATTGATGAAGATATTTTCGTAAATGTAAAATCATCTATTCAAGGAAGAAAAAATAGTAAAGATGATTTATCAAAAGCAGAAGGACTTATTGATTTTTATAATGAAGACTCTTCTCGTAAATTATTTATTGTTACTTTTATAATAAATTTTAAAGAAAATATGACTATAGAAATAGTTGATTGCTATGTTATGCCAATAGCATGGATACCTGATATTTATGTTAATCCTAGCAACAATGGGAACTTACAATCATCAAAATATAAAGAAATAGAATCAGGTATTCAACGAACAAATTTACAATTTATAGAGGAATTAATTAATGCAAATTCTTTTGCTAAAAAGAAGAAAAAAAACAAATTGTAAGTTTATGTTCTTTTTATCAAATTTGAACAAAAATCATTTATATGTTTAATAATATTATCTGATAAATTTAGCCAATTAAAAATTATTAAATCAATTTCTGATATAGATTCCAATAATTTATCATTTTTAATTTTATTATTATATGCAAATTTTGATATTTGTGATAATTTATTTTTTACGTCTTCATTAAACGGTAGTAATGGTATTCTTGATACATACCCAGATGTAATCATATTAGACCTAATTAAAATACCCCTTACAAAATAGGTTACTAAACGGCTATTTAAATATGCTAATAACCACCAAATATCTTCGTTGTCACAAATAATATTAGCATTTACCCCAAATGTTGAATTTGGAGGAAGATAACAAGCCCCAAAAGAAACCCCCATTGAAGAACAAGTAATTCCTTCTTTGAATAAAAAATTTTTATTACGAACAATAAAATTAGAAATTTTTTCTCCTAATTTTATAAAATCTTTATGCAAAAAACCATCGGGTTCAGTATAAAATCTACGAGTACCTGGATTTTTATAAAAAGGAAAAATAAAAGTATCATTTTTTTCTTTTGATATATATTTTTTATCATCCCCAGTAGAAATGCCAGTTAAACATGAAAATAATTCCCCAAGTCTATCAAAATGAAATAAATTAATAATGTCTTTTGGTACATCAATAATAATTTCTCTATTATCTCTTTCATTAGTGAGTACAAAATCATTTATATCAACTTCAATAAATTCTTTATTTATTAATTTTTGATAAAAATCTTTCTTATTGTCAGATCTATTCATTGTGAGAATTTCTTTTTGATATTTCTTTCCTTTTTGTAGAATAATTATACAAGTTCTAACATCTGCATTCTGATCTAAAAATAAATCTGTTGGGCATAAAATAAGATGATGGATTGAGCAAGTAGTTAAGATTTTTTCTCTTAAAGTCTTATGTGCATAAGATGTCAGAAAAGAATCTAATGTAATAATTCCTATTAGAGTTCCTTCTTTTGCAATATCAATAATTGCGTATAAAAACATTGAATATAAATTAGACACTCCTATTTCAGAAAAAATCTCTAATAAATATTTTTTATTATTTTTTATATAATCAACTTCATGACAATTATAGGGTGGATTAGCAATGATGTAATCATAGTTTATTTTATCTTGATTATTGGAAAATAATAGAGGTGTTTTTAAGTTATTGTAATATTCAATAAAATCCTCATTTCTAAAAATGGACTTCTTATGATTTCCAAAATCGATAATATCAAAACTATAAATTACTTTATTATTATTGTAAAACGTATCCAACAACTCTTCTTTTCCAACACAAGGGTCTAAAACATTTTTACCAAAAGGATTTAGTTTTAACATCTCGTATGAAATAAAATCAGCAACAATTTTCGGAGTTGAATAGTAACCAGATTTTCTCCTGTCTAAAATATTATCTATAACTATTTCTTTTTTATGGCGTCCCATATTATTTCCTTGTATACTATGAGTATCATTATTCTATCAAGATGTCAATAAATATTCAAATCAAGACATTGATACCAAAACAATATATTATCCGAAATTCATAATAATCTGACTAATCCGTATTATATATCTAAAATTAATGAAATTGGTGATAATTTTAGATATATATGCTATAAAAAACTCGTTTTTTCAGGCATATAATCTTAAAATTAAGATTATAATCAAACTCGGATAGCTTATTATTATACAATAAATTATGGTTATTATTAATAATTAATTTTATTCTAAAAATTTTGGCGAATTCAACTCGTTTGATTATAGTAATTTTTCTTGAATTGCAATTGCATCAAGTAAAACCAAACTTGCCATACTTTCAACAACTGGAATAATTCGTGGAATAATACAAGGATCATGTCGCCCGTGTATTACTATTTTTGTATTTTGCCCATCTTTTGTTATTGTGTCTTGTTCTAATGAGACTGAAGGAGTTGGTTTTACAACGAGTCTAATAATTATATCATCACCAGATGAAATTCCACCAAGTATTCCGCCTGCGTTATTTGTGCTAAATTTTTTGTCTTTCATAAAGTCATTTGACTGGCTACCAACAAGTTTTGCAAACTCAAATCCAAGCCCAAACTCTACTCCTTTTACAGAGCCAATAGAAAGCAATGCTCCACCTAGTCTTGCATCAAGCTTAGCAAAAACAGGGTCTCCAATACCTGCAGGTAATCCTTTTATTTCAAGTTGAACCATTCCTCCAATAGACTCGCCTTTTTTCTTTAGATCAACGATTAGTTCTTCCATTTTTTTTGCAGCATCTATATCGCAAGTACGGATAGGGTTTTTTTCTATGATGTCATAATCAATTTTTTCTATTTTTATATCACCAATCGATAGTGTGTAGGCAATTATTTTAATACCTTTTTCTTCCAAAAGTTTTTTTGCAATGCCACCAGCAGCAACTCTACTCAAAGTCTCTCTACCAGAGGATCGCCCACCGCCACGGTGATCTCTAAACCCAAATTTTTTAAAGAATGTAAAGTCAGCATGACCTGGTCTAAAAATTTCTTTTAAATTGTCATATTTTGAAGAATCCATATCTTTATTCTCAACAATCATCGCAATAGGACAACCAGTAGTTTTACCTTCAAAGACTCCAGATAAAATTTTAATTTTGTCGTCCTCGCCTCTTGAGGTCGTAACACTACTTTGCCCAGGTTTTCTTCTATCTAATTCTTTTTGAATGTCAGCCTCATTTATTTCTATCCCAGATTTTAGACCGTCGATTACAACACCCAATGCTTTGCCGTGACTTTCGCCAAAAGTTGTTACTCTAATCACCTCTCCGATTGTGCTTGGAGAATACATTCTTAGCATAAACTCAATCTCAAGTTGTTTTTCTATATCATCTGTTATTTCATCAATGCTTTTACCAGTGGTGTCTGATAATATATCTGCATAAGGTTTTACAACTTCGGTTACAAAATCAACTTTTTGGAAGAATGCAGATTTTGGGTTTTCTTCCTTTAATAAGTATGCAGGTATTCCATCTTTTGAGACCCTATCCCATAAAGAATCTTTTTGTGCATAAACAAAAATTATTATTGAGTCTGCTCTTAAAATTCGTCTTGTTTGGGGATTTAGAAAAGAACTACCGCCAGTACTAATTATACACCAACTTAAATTAGCCATTTCTTCGATCGATTTTTGCTCGATTTCTCTAAATTTTTCTTCGCCAACTTCTTTAAAAATTTCTCTAAAAGAAATTTTTTTATTGTAATTCTTTAAATAATATTCTTCTATTAGAGTATCAGTATCAAAAAAGTTTAATTTCAATTTTTTTGCTAAATTACTTCCTATTGTTGTCTTACCAGAACCTTTTGGACCTATAATAACTATTCTCATTTGTTTTTCCTCTCTCTCTGCGGATCAATTTGGTAAAAATTCGCTATCTTTTAGTACAATTTTACCATTTATTATAACTGTATCTATTTTACAGTTAGTTTTCAAATTATCATAGCAAGAAAAATCTGCTTTTGTTTCGGATTTTTCTGCTTTAAAAGTATTAGGTATTTTTTTAATTATCGTAATATCTGCAAAATTTCCTTTTTTTATCTCACCTCTTTTTTTGATTCCAAAAATCTTATACCCAGAAGTAAATAATTCAAATATTTTATTTAGAGAAAGAATTTTTTGCTCGTAAAGATTGTACAAAGCATAAAACGCTGTCTCAAGCCCTGGAAAGCCAGATGGTGGAGTAGGAGAATTTTTTTCTTCAAATTTATGCGGGGCATGATCTGTTCCAATAACATCAAAAAAACCTTTATTAAAATTTCTTCTTAGATACTTAACATCGCTTTCCTCTCGTATCGGAGGATTTACTTTAAATATATTAGATTGTTCTATATTTGAGAGGCTAAAGAATAAATGATGCGGTGTAACTTCGTTAATAATGTTATAGCCTAATTTTCTCAGTTTCTTTAAGTATTTTAATTGTTTTGCTGAAGATATATGGCATATATAAATTTTTGCTTTAGATTTAATTGCTTTTGCTTGTCTAATTATTCTTTTTATCCCTTCAATTTCTGACTCAGGGGGTCTAATTGCATTGTGGTCAGATACCGAATTATATTGAATATGTTTATATCTTGCTAAAGTATTCTCATCCTCACAGTGAAATAAGTTAATTTCTCCAGTATTTAAAGAATATTTTATTGATTGCTCGTTTTTTACGAGTAAATCACCTGTTGAAGAGCCAAGAAAAACTTTTATTCCATAAAGAGGAACTTTTTTCTTACAAAAATTAAATATTTTTTTTATATTTCCCGAATTTGTATCAGAAAGTCCAAGATAAAACCCATAATTTATATTTGTTAATTTGGCAAGATTATTCTTTTGATATAAAATATTATAATTTGTTGCTGATGGGATATTATTAGGCATATCCATAACAAAAGTGAACCCACCTTTTATAGCAGCTCGAGTTCCAGTATTCCAATCTTCTTTATGTTCTTGACCAGGGCATCTAAAATGTACATGAGGATCAATAAAACCAGCACTTACATAAGAATCCTGAGCATCAATCAAAAAATATCCTTTTAAATCGTCTTCGTTTAATTTTCTATAAATAACTCTTTTAATTTTTTTGTCTTCTATTAATATCTGAACTTTTCTGAATCTTTTATTTATGAAAACTTCACCATTTATTATTGCTATTTTAATCTTTTCCAAATAAAAATCCTATTTTTTAATTTAACAATTACTATTATCTTTGTCTATATTAAATTATATTATATACTTAAAATGTGTTAAATGGTCAATCTTTTTTTTAAATTATGCTAATTTGGATGGAATTCTAATTATTTACAAAAAAAGTTTCTAATTTTTAATAAAATTTATTTACCATATTAGAGTTCGTTAGGTATTACATCATAAATAAACAAAATAGTATATTATTTCTTATATTTATCTAATAGTGATAAATATATAAGTTATTTTCAAAAAAGCTTTATTTTAAGTAAAGAATGTAAGAAAATATGATATTTCTTTTAATATCTAAATATTTTATAAATTCTATTTACAAAAATAAACTAAACAGATATATTATATTAATATTAACCCAAAATTTATTGTATTTTATAAAATCCTATTAGAAAAAATTATTAAAATTATTTTAAGTAGTAAATCAAATTTATATAAAGTATATATTTCTTTTTATCTTAGAGAATATAAATTCTAATTATTCTATAATTTGTCATGGAGGTAAATTTATGAGATTAACAATTATTGCGTTTTTTATTTTTATTATGGTATCTATTAATCTTAATGCCAGAGATTTTGTTATTGTAGGAATTCCTGAAGAACCTAATAGGTGGATAGATGAAAAAGGTAATATGGTAGGGCT
>MIAN01000014.1 GCA_001829125.1 Spirochaetes bacterium GWB1_27_13
AATTACAAATGGAAATATTAGTTTTTATAATGAACAAATGTTTTCTTCACAAAATAATTCTAAATTATTTAACTTCTCAAAAAAAATAACGACAGATAAAATTGTAAAAAAAGGCATTGCTTTAGTGCCAGAAGGTAGGGGAGTCTTTGCAGATATGACAATTACCGAAAACCTCGAAATGGGTGCTTTTTTAAAAACTGATAAAACTTTTATAAAAAATAAAATCGAAGAAATGTTTAATATATTCCCAATCTTAAGGGACAGACGAAAACAAAAATCTGGTTCTTTATCTGGTGGCGAACAACAAATGCTTGCAATTGCAAGAGCATTGATGAGTATGCCAAAAATGATTTTACTCGACGAGCCTGGACTTGGACTTGCACCTCTTGTTATAAAAGATATTTTTGAAATCATAAAAAAAATCAACAAAAACGATGGTGTTACAGTATTTTTAGTCGAACAAAACGCAAAATCTGCTCTCCAACTCTCAAATAGAGGGTTTGTAATGGAAACTGGTTGTATTATAATGGAAGACGACAGCAAAAATCTCTTAGAAAACCCAAAAGTCAAATCAGCGTATTTGGGGGAGTGATAAAATATTAAAAACCACAGATAATACTGTCATTTGTCATAAATAAAATATATCAAAAAAAATGTAGAAAAGCAAATAAAGAAACATTTCTAATAAAAGTTGTTTTTTTGATGATCATTATACCAAGTATTTGTAAAATTTTTGTTAAAACTTGACTTTTTTTGTGTTTCAATATATATACAATAAAGAATGAGGTTATTATGTCTGATATTTTTAACAATTTTTTTATGATTTTAGTGGCTGTTATAGGCTTTGGTATTTTAGTTTTTTTTCATGAATTGGGGCATTTTGTTGTTGCTAAGATGTTCAAAATAAAGGTAGATGTTTTTTCGTTAGGTTGGGGACCAAAACTTATTGGTTTTAAAAGAGGCGAGACTTTATATCAAATCGCTTTGTTTCCTATTGGTGGTTATTGTAAATTTGCTGGGGATGAGATGACTACCGATTTTAAGGCAGTGTCAAATGATCCTAATACTTTTTATGGTGCAAAACCTCACAAAAGGTTACTCGTTGCTCTATTTGGACCACTAACAAATTATATAATTGCAGTGATTGTACTTTCGATACTAGCAATGGGGACTCATAAAGAATTTTATAGACCAAATAAAATTATATTATCCGATGATTTAAACTCACAAGAAAATAAAGAGCCTTCTCCTGCAAAAAAAGCAGGACTTTTAACTGGTGATCAAATAATAAAAATTAATAATAAAGAAATCGGTAGTTTTGAAGAGCTAAATAAATTTATGGTTTTAGATGGAAACCAAAAAGAGTTAAAAATTACTGTTAAAAGAAACGGTGAAATAAAACAACTTATTTTAAATCCAATCTGGGATCCATCTCAATTAAAAGCGATAATTGGAGTAATTTATTATCTTGATCCTATAATAAGGTATTCAAAAGACAATAAACTTACAAATTACCTTGGTTTGGAAGATAAGGACAAAATTATAGGATTGGATTCTGATTATGAGATTATTACAAATGTAAAAACACATGATTTTCTTACGAACAATTTTGCAACAAATAAAACAGGGGTTATCCATATAGAAAGAAATGGGCAAATTATTGATAAACAGATTGTTTTTAATGAATTAAACTATCATGTGTCACAAAAAGAGTTATTTTTAGATTATTATGTTCCAGAAAGAGTTATTAATGGAAAAAATCCAATTTCTGCATTTGTAAAAGGATTTAATGATAGTAATGAAATGATTAAACTTTCTGCAATTGGGCTTTATTCATTGATATTTAAGCCTAAAAAAGACATTACTAATCAACTTGGAGGTCCTATTAGGATAGGTCATCTTATTGGGGCGTCTACTGTTGAGGCTTTTAAAGATGGTTTTTATGAAGGTTTAAGAAATTTTCTATCAGTTATATCTTATATTTCTTTAGCATTAGCATTTTTTAACTTATTGCCTTTCCCAGCAGTAGATGGAGGGCATATTATACTAAATTTATACGAGATGATAACAAGAAAACCTTTGAGTCTCAAAGTTATTTATCTAATAAATTTTATTGGATTTATAATTTTAATTAGTCTTGCTATCCTTGTTGCATTTTTGGATATTTCAAATCTTTCAAAATAGCACGGAAAAAATAAAAGACCTGTCAGGTTTCAAAAGCCTGATAGGTCTGATAGTTATCAATAGTTTTATTTAAAAGATGCGATATTTTTGTCTTTTTTTAGATTTGAAACTATATTCAAATAGTCATCGAGTTTGCCGATAGAGCCTAATGTGTCTGCTTTATACAATTTAACTAAATCTATCCCAAGATTACTGTCAAAAATATGTTTTCTATCCATATCCGATATTCTATAAAAATAAGAATTTACCATGTGGTAATTTACTAAAAATTCTATTTCTTTGATAAATTTTTCGTCATAATTAAAGGTTTTTAATAATTTTTTTATTATATTAGCCCCAATCATTGAATGTTCGCCAAAACCCTTTCTTTTAGAAGGAATTGACTTACCATAGTCATGTAAAAGTAATCCATAAGCAAGTCTTAAAGATGGATATTTTATGTATTGAAAACAATTTAGCGTGTGTTGGAAAACATCACCTTCAGGATGTAACATTCTATCTTGATTAATACCTTTTAAGTCATTTAAAAATGGAAAAATATCTTCTAATATACCAGACTCTTCCAAAAAAACTAAAGCATTATAAGGATTTTTTGATATTAGAATATTTTCTATGTAATAAATTAGATTTTGGTAAGAAATACCTGAAAAATCACAAGAATTAACTAATTCAAAGTCAAATATATCTGTTTCTGATGTTATTAGAGCTAAATCAAGTAAATCTTCTGGATGAATATTTTCTACATCAAGAGTAACTGTATTTTTGTCCCTAAGATTTATATCAGAAATATTATAGAATTTTTGTTCTTTCAAATCGTAAAAAAAATTAAACAAAGGGTTGTCACATGAAATTCTTTTTAGATAATCAAAATGATCTTGTTCTTCAATCTCTTCTATATAAAAAGAAAAAATGTCTCCATCGTTTGATATATAAATACAATTTGATTTATAATTATTGTCAAACTTTAAATCTGGAATAATTTGTGCTAAAGAAGCAACATTTAAATCTGTTAGTATTTTGTATATTTTTGTTTTTATATTTTTATACTTGGCTATCGCAGTAGAACCATAGTAAAATAATTTTGATTTTTTAGATATTTCAAAAAGCTTATCTTCGAGACTATTTTTGTGCATAAAATCCATTTTCTTTCATATACCAAAAGGTTTTACCCGTAAAGCGAGTACATGTCATTTTGTCAGAAACTAACATAGATTAACAGATAATCGTAAACTGAGATATAAAATCTAATCCGTGTTAATCTAGCATAATCTGTGTTATAAAACTTGTCGGATATTAACCGAATGTTTTACTTTTGTCAAAAAGATATTTTAATAATTTTTCTTCTTACTAAAAAACATTGTTTTACTAACTGTCTAACTCTTGACCATTTGGTGTAAAAAAGTTACAATGGGCAATAATGAAAGACTCTGAAAGGAAAGAAATGTTTGAAATAATTGAAGAAAATTTAGTAAATTTTGAAAAACCAGCAAGATATACAGGTAATGAAATTGGGATTCCACCAAAAGATTTTAAAGATAGTGATGTTAGATTTTTGCTTTGCTATCCAGATGTTTATGAAGTAGGAATGTCAAATTATGGTCTAAAAATATTATATGATAGGCTAAATAAGCTTGATTTTGTTAGTTGTGAGCGAGTTTTTAGCGTTTGGCTTGATTTTGAAAAGTTTTTACGTGAAAAACAAATAAAATTATTTTCTTTGGAGTCAAAAACGCCAATTGATCAATTTGACTTTGTTGGTTTTTCTCTGCAATATGAATTATTATTTACAAACATTCTAAATATAATGGAACTTGGCGGAATAGAAGTCTTTAGAGAAAAAAGAGGCGAAAATACACCAATTATAATAGCAGGCGGTCCATGTTCGGTAAATCCAGCCCCTTTTGCTCCATTTATTGATCTTTTTCTTATTGGTGAAGGTGAAGATGTTTTAGAAAATTTTGTAACTCAATATTCTACCTATAAGAAACAAAAATTGAGTAAAGACGAGATAATTAAAAAACTTTCGCAAATAGAAGGGATTTACTCACCAAAACACTCAAAAAACGTTGTCAAAAGACAAATTTACAAAGGTTTTTCTACTGATAAGGGACCAGATACCCTTTTGAGCCCATTAATTGATATTGTTCAAAATAAATTAGTGGTAGAAATTATGCGGGGTTGTCCAAATAAATGTAGATTTTGTCAGGCAGGGTATATTTATAAACCATATCGAGAAAAAAATGTTGATAATATATTAGATACAGTCGAAAAAGGGCTTTGTATGCTCGGGATAAATGAAGTTACGCTTTCAAGTCTTTCAAGTGGAGATTATTCTAATGTATTGCAATTAACTGATGAGTTTATAAAAAATTATGAAGACAGATATGTTTCATTCTCTTTTCCTTCTTTAAAGGTAGAATCTTTTGACTCTCAACTACTCGATAGATTAGCAACTGTTCGTAAAAGTGGGCTAACTTTCGCAGTAGAGGCAGGTAGCATTGAAGGACAAATGTCTATAAATAAACCAGTGTTACTCACAAAAGTTAGAGAAATAATCGAATATGCAAGTCATAATGGTTGGCGTTTGATAAAACTATATTTTATGGTGGGATTACCTGATATTCAAAATGAAAAAGAGCAAATTATTAGTTTTATCGATAGCGTTTTAAAAATAAACAGACAATTAAATATAAATGTTAATATCGCCACATTTGTACCAAAATCACATACTCCTTATCAATATGATACACAAATTTCATTAGAACAATCCCAAGAAATTTTAGGTGAAATAGAAGCACGATATAAAAGAACGAGGGTGAAGATAAAAAAACACAATCCTTTGATGTCATATATTGAAGGTTTTATCTCAAGAGGGGATGAAAGTGTTGGACTTGCTATCTATGACGTGTTTAAAAATGGTGGAAGGTTTGACGGTTGGGACGATCAATTTAATTATAGTCTATATCGGGACGCCTTTGAAAAAAATAGTATTACTTATGAAAAATATCTACAAAAGAAAGATTTTAATGAAAAATTGGCTTGGGATAATATAAATGTTGGTATTTCAAAAGAATATTTATTAAAAGAAAAAGTTAATTCTCAAAAACAGATTATAACTAAGAGTTGTAAAGAAGATTGTGAAGCTGATTGCGATATATGTAGCGGTGAAATTAAAAAAAATGACTCACAAAAAGTAGAAGTTACAAAAAAGAATGTTATAGATATAGAATATCTTTCGGAAAAGCAGACAAGGTATTTTATTGAGTTTTCTAAGAAGGGTTTGGCAAAATTTATTGGGCATATTGATTTGATAAAATATTTTGAGCGGTTATTTAACTTATCGAGGTTAAAAATAGCATTCACCGAGGGGTTTAATCCACATGCGAAAATGCAGTTTTCAAGTCCTTTGTCTTTGGGGGTAGAATCTTCTTGTGAAATACTTGAGTTTTTTACTAAGGTTGAATATGATAAAGAATTGGTTATGTCTACTCTAAAAAAATATGAACATAGAGATATTTGTATAAATAAAATAAGAGTTTTGGAAAGAATTGGAAAAATTTCTTTAATTAATAAGATTAATTTAACTCAATATTATGCAAAATTTAATAAAATGTACTATAATGAAGTAGAAGAAATTTTTAATCAGTATAAAATAAAACCAGTTACCTATGAGATTAAGGGTAATAATGATGTAATTAATGGTGTATATAATGATTTTGTTGAGTTTATAGAGTTAAAACCGACTTATTTGGTTTTAAATATTAAGAATATGGCTAAAATGCCTAAAATATTACAAATTAAAAAAGATATATTTAAAGATGTAAAAATTGTTTTTGAGAAAGTTAAAATGTTCACTATTGAAGATGGTAAACTTATAGATTTATTTGAAATTTAGGATTTTTTTATGGAATTTGAAAAACTAATTTGTGGCGTTGTAATTTTGGATGAAAACTATATTATTGTCGAATATAATAAAAAAGCATCAGAGATAACAGAATACTTATTTTTTGAAATA
>MIAN01000015.1 GCA_001829125.1 Spirochaetes bacterium GWB1_27_13
CCCAAAATATTTCTTTTGACATAATCACTCCTTGTTTTTTCTCTGATTATGTCATTTCTTTTCTATATTTCAAGGTGTGGTTAAATTAGCGGTTACAATAAAAATCTACAACTTGCCAAAATAGGTGCTGTTAAACGAGCAGTTACGATCATTTGAAACTTCTTATAAAAAGGTCTGATAATGACATATTATTTGAAATAATATTAACCTTTGCCTCCATACCGATAAATTGAATATATTTTGTATCAAGTTTAATAATTGCATAATTTGTTATTTTCTTGTCTAATTCTAATATTTCTAATCTATTAATTGTTCTATCCAAATTATTTTGTTCATTTTTTAGATATATTTTAGTCAATTGACCAGCTTTTATTCTATTTATATATTTATCTTTGATTTCAATTTTTAATATTGGATCTACTATTGAAATTATTTTGCATAGAATTGTTCCTCTCTCAATGTATCCCTTATCGATTTTTTCATAATTACTAGAAATAAGGATACAATCAAATGGAATTTCTAAAGAATCATCTCTTACCTCATTCTTTAATAACTTTATTTTTAATAATAAATCTGCTATTTCAAAATCAATTTTTTTATTTTCTATGATTGAGATATAGTTACTTGTAATATTTTTAATATTCTGCTTGTAATTTAATTCATTTTCATATTTTATTAAATTATTTTTTGCAGTATCTTTATTAAAAATTAGTATTTTATCTCCCTTTTTATATTTTTCTCCTATCACAATATTATTGACTTCGATATAACTATCATATATTATTGATAACTCTTTAGTTATTGAAGGGTATATATAACCCTTTTCTATAATAACTTCTTTATACTTTATACTAAGTGCAAATATTACAAATACCGCGATTATTAGTAAACATATAAAAGAAAAAAATATCAATGTAGCATTGTTTTTTGATTCATAACTCGACAAGTATATTTTATCCAATATTCCCATATTTCTTCCTCTGTTTTATAAATTCTTTATTCTCGATTTTAATTACTTCATCACAATAAGTTAAAAATTTGTCCCTGTGAGAAATAATAATTATTATTTTATTACTCTTTATTTTATTTAAATTATTTAAAAAAATATCTTCATTCAATTCATCCATTTTAGAGGTAGGTTCATCTAGTAAAATAATATTCTTATTTTCATATAATACCCTTGCTAAACAAAGTCTTTGACGTTGTCCCCCCGATAGATTGTTTCCTCCTTCTTCTAGGTTTGTGTAAAAACCATGAGGCATAGTATTAACAAAACTGTCGGAGGTACTTAGAGTTAGGCATTCTCTAACAAAGTTCTCATTTATATTTTCACTAAATGTTGTAATATTATCAATGATTCTACCAGTAAATAAATAGTCTTCCTGATTCATTAAAGAAATATTTTTTCTTAAAATATCTAGATCATATTCTTCGTGATTTTTATCATTTATAAATATTTTTCCTAACCAAATTGGACATAATCTTAGCAATAAATTAAAAAAGGTGGATTTTCCAATTCCACTTTCCCCATATATCAAATATATTTTACCATTACAAAATTCATAATTAACATTTTCAAATATAATTTTTTGGGAATCATATTTAAATGAGAGATTTTCTAGTTTAATTATATTTATAGTAGAGAGAACATTGTTATCTTTTATAAATTTCCTTGATACTTTATCTTTGTTTTTATCATCAATTATCTCATAAAGCCTTTCTAATTGAATTCCAGTATCTTGTAGCATTCGTCCTATTTCGTTTAACCTATATATTGGTTCAAAAAGAAAATTAATTAACATGACAAATAACATCAAAGACCCTATTGACAACTTATGAAGAAATACTTCTTGTGCTCCAAAATAGAGAATTAGAAACAAGTTTGAAATAATAAGTAAATTTTGTATCATTCTTTGCAAGTTTGTATATATTTCTCTTTTAAAAAAATATAGAAATTGGGTCTTTAATTTAGTTGCAATTTCAGACTTAAATTTTTCCTTCAAACATAAGGTAATAACATAGACATAACCTTCAAAAATTCTGAGCAATAAAGAAGAAATTTTACCTTTTTCATTATAATATTTACTTGAGACTTTATTTACAAAAGGTGTAAATAAAAAGAAATTTATTAAATGCAGAATAAGAAATGAAAGTATTATAGATAATAGAAAGGTATTAATATTAAATAATACAAATGAAATAAATATTGAAATAAAAATAGCATAAAAAATATAGTATATAAAATTTATAAATGAATAT
The DNA here is from genome assembly GCA_001829125.1 of Spirochaetes bacterium GWB1_27_13. Classification (GTDB taxonomy): domain Bacteria; phylum Spirochaetota; class GWE2-31-10; order GWE2-31-10; family MWDO01; genus GWC1-27-15. Next base: position 2,260 of record MIAN01000015.1, read on the forward strand.
TGAAAGTTGTTAAGTATTGAAGTAATTCTATTCAATATATCACCCATATTATACTGATTAAATTGAGAAATATCAAGCTTAAAAATTTCTTTAACATAAATAAATAAAAGATTTCTTTCTATTTTTTGCCTAAAAATAATAAAAAGAATATCTTGGATAAATGATAATATAATTCTCAAGGCAACAAACACAACTATACCCACAAAAAATATATACAACAAAATTAGCATATTATTTGGAATTATATAGTCTAATATTATTTTAAATGCAATAGGGATTAATAATGAAAATAAAGAGACAAACATAATAAAACAAATTGTTGTAAAAAACAAAACTTTGTTATAACTTAATATTCTAATTATAACTTTTAACGTTTTCATTCAATAGTCCTTGACTCTGCAATATATTTTTTTAGTAATATATCTACTGATTTGAAATCATTTTCTACAATTTTAATTTCATTTTGATAGAATATAATCATATTTGAAAAGAGTGATGTATGGTTTAATGAATGAGTACTTAATATTACAATTTTATCTTTATATTCGTTCATTATCGTATTTATAATTAAATCACTATTCTCTTTGTCTAGTGAAGATGTTGGCTCATCAAGAACAATAATTTCTGAATTTCTTAAAAATATTCTTGCAAGTGCTAAACGTTGCCTCTCTCCTCCAGAAAATTCAATATTATCTTTACCAATAACAGTATCAATCTTTTTGGGGAGTGACTCAATCAAATCATAAATTTTTGCTTTTTTTAGTGCAATTATAATATCTTCAGTTTTAATTGAATTTATTAATTTTTCAGGTAATCCTAAAATAATATTTTCATAGATAGTTTTATTCTCAAAAATAAAAGGGAATTGATCCATATAACTTATATTATTCCATATAACACTCATGGTTATATTATCATAATTTTTATTATCTATTAATATTTCCCCATTGTTAGGTTTGTAAATTCCCATTATTAATTTTAGAATAGTAGATTTTCCAGAACCACTCTTGCCAATAATTACATACTTATTACCCTTTTTAAATTTTATATTAAATTGATTAATGATTGTAGAACCTTTTAAGTAGCCAAAAGAAACATTGTTGAATGAAATTTCATTTTCAATTTTAATTGAGTCTGTTTGTATTATGTTTGTTTCTTCAGGATTTTTTGGTATATGAAATAATTGATTAATTCTAAGCCAGTTTGACTTTAGTGATTGAATAACAAGATATACGTAATAAAAATAATCCATTTTAGAAAAAAACCTTGAAATAATAAGGTAATAAGATAGTAGAAAACCTATATTTAATTTTCCATTTATAATCAAATATCCTCCAAAAAACATAACAGACCCCAGTATTAATATATTTAGAGAGACTTTGATATTAAAAGAAATATTCCAATTAATCCATTTCCCATAATCGTTTTTATAATATTCTTTTGTCATTTTTTCTAATTTACCGATAATAGCTTCTGTTTTATGATTAGTTTTTACAAATTTAAATGCTATTAATGCCTCTTTTAGAAATGAAGATATTTTTCCCAAAAGAAAGGGAGCATTGTTTACAAAAATATTTGCTCTATTGCTAATTAAAGATGGAAGAATTAAGCTTATTATTAGTAGTATAATAGTAAAAATGGTAATTATAAGGTTAAACATTATCAATGATACTAATATAATAATAAATAAAAATAAATTTAAAAATATTGAGCTCATAATAAATTGTATTACACGCGAAATTTCTTCAATATTATCTGTAAATCTGTTGGTAATATCTCCCTTGTTATACTTCATGAAAAAGACGTAGGGAATAGAATTTAAATGTTGATAAAGCTTATTGAGGAGATTGCTTGATAACTTTGATGTAAAAAGTGTAGTACATGTGACTAATATAAACTCAAAAATAAGACCTATTATATATCCTGCGATTCCTAAGGTAATAAAAATCAATATCTGATTTAAGTTTTCTCCAACAATTAATTGATCTATGATAAAACCAAGAACAAATGGAATAATAATTGTTTCTGAAAATAAAGCTGAAAATAAACTAAAAATTATTATTACAACTAATAGGAGTTTATAATTTTTAAATTCTTTAAATAAAGAATATATTACCTTAAAATTTAATCCACTATTTTTTGATATTTTATTGTTTTCAATTTGTTTATATATAGCAAATTTAACTTCTTCTTCTTTACATAGGTTTAATGATAATAAGGCTTCGCCAAAAAGATACCCTGTTTTTCGTTGTAATTCAAGTGCTTTTTTAATATCTTCATCACTGATTATATTATAAGATTTTAGTATATCGCCAATTCTTGTCATTAATATACCTTGTTTGTTTTATTTATATAATATAGAATATATCATCTTTTAGTTAATATTTAAAGATAATTTTTTATAATTTAGATTAAATTTAATCAATAATATAATTATTATGTCCGCAGTTGAGAATCTAATTGTGGAAAGAATAAAAAATATTTTTGTGGATTTAATAGTATCAAAAAATCTGATCATTATTTTATAAGTTCAAAAAAATTTAGCGATCTTTCAATTATATCATCCATATCATAATATTTGTATTCAGCAAGTCGTCCTAGCATAAAAACATTCTTGAGTTTTTTAGTTTCTTCACTATATTTATTATAAAGATGCTGGTTTTCTTGTTTAAATACAGGGTAATACGGTATGTTAAATTCCTTTGAGTTTTTATTATACATGCCAGGATATTCATATATACAGGTGGTTCCAAAAATATCTTGCCCTGTTATATGTTTGAATTCGGTAATCCTTGTAAAATCATAATCATTTGGATAATTAATTGTTCCAACATCTTGAAATTTTTCTTCTTTCTGATAAACAAAATCAAATTTTAGAGATATATATGGTAATTCTCCATATTTATAATCAAAAAACTCATCAATCATTCCAGTATATATAAGTTTTCCATTAAATTCTTCATTCATAAAAAATATTTTTTCGGAATTAATCTTTATTACATCTTTCATGTTGGTATTTAATATTACTTTAATATTTTTATGATTAAGGATATTTAGTATTGTCTGAGTATATCCATTTTTTGGTACTCCCTGATATTTATCTTGAAAGTATCTATCATCTCTCGAAATATATACAGGAACTCTTCCTGTAACAGAATGGTCTATATCTTCTGGTTTAACTCCCCATTGTTTTAAAGTGTAATTTAAAAATATTTTTTCATATACATATATTGCAAGAAATTTAAGATCAGCATCATTGGATTCTTTCAATTTTAAAATTGGAACTTTTATATTAAATCCAAATTCTTCGTATAGTTTCTTTTCAAGCTTATTATAAACAAATTTAGGAAAAACACGTTTCATTGAGTTAAGATTGAAAGGTATTGGTATTAAATTACCATCAACATATCCTAACACTTTATGTTGATAGAGGTTCCAATCTGTAAAACACGAGATGTAATCCCAAACCTTTTTATTATCAGTATGAAAAATATGAGGACCGTATTTATGTATTAATATTCCATTATTATCAACATAATCATAAACATTCCCACCAACGTGGTCTTTTTTTTCTATAATAAGAACTTTTTTGTGTGAGACATTCGCTATCCTCTCCGCAATTATACTACCAGCAAGTCCTGAACCAATGACAATAAAATCATACATTCTAATCTCCAAATATGTTTATTTAAATCAGAACATCTAATTAACTTTTTAGATTGAGAATAAACCTTTTCTTTTAGAAAAGACGGAACCTTGGATACTATAAATATCTAAAATTGCTTTGGCAACTTTACCTGAGTATACAGCCAAGATTATTATTAATAAAATATCCTGAGGTTTTAATATATTGTGAATTAAAATGCAAGTATATTTTAACAATCGAAGAACTTCAAGTTTCCGAGAAACATTATAA
>MIAN01000016.1 GCA_001829125.1 Spirochaetes bacterium GWB1_27_13
AAAATTTCCAAAATAATCTTTGCTATCGATATTTTTCACATTATTATCTGATTTACATGAAAATATTAAAATAACAACAAATAAAAATAATATTTTTTTCATAGTTTTCTCCTAAATAAAATTTTAAAAAGATATTTTTTCTATTCTTAATTCTATGAGAATATAAACATTTTTTTAATAAAAGTCAGTGATACAAATCACAAAAAGGGAGTTTTTTAAAAAAACTATAAAAATATTAAAATAATTAATAATTAGTATAAAATTTCTCATAAAGATACAACAATCAGAAAATATACTGAAATGTTTTAGGTATATAATGACAATCTGGACGATTATCATTATAAATAAATTTATTCTATTTTTTTTGTGTTATATGTGTATTAATGATATATTTATATTAGTAAAATTCATTTGTATTTTGAAAAAAATATTTTTTTACAAAAGATTCTGGATCAATAATTTTATTATTTTTTTCTGTTAATTCCCAAATCTTAGAAGAATAATAAAAAAAAGGTTCTCTTTTATAAATTACATCTAAAATTATGTTTGTATCAATATATAATTTCATACGTATCTTTTACTTTTTGTTTTTTTATTTCATCAAGAGTAGTTGTATTTTTTAAAATTCCACTTAGTTTGTTTAATATAGGAGTTTCGTCTTCCTCTATTTCAACTTTCTCAATTTTACTTAACTTCGCAATTATTTTGTCCCATTCTTCTATTGGAATAATAACTTTATCATTTTGTATCTCAATATGATTTAAAATCATATTTCCCCTCCATAATATACCAAAAAGTTTTTGATTTGTCAGAAATCAAAAAATCTAATTACTTTAATATCAAGTAATTATGTGATTGTAATCTGTGCCAATCCGTGACAATCTGAAAAATCCGTGTTATATATTCTAATATACCGATTTTTCTTTAAAAGGTCAACATTGTATTAATAAATTAACGAAATAGAATATTAATGTAAATTCTAATTTATCAAAAGAAATTAAATCACGAAGAATTTTAATTTTTTTTTTACAAAAGTGACGATTCAAATCGTCACTTTTAAATTGTAGGCTAAATTTATATTTTTTAGAAAAAAACATCTAAAATTATCTCAAATAAATAAAAAAAACAAGAATTGTTACAATAATTAGATTAATCACTGTAATAATAGCACCATATTTTGTAAAATCCATAAAACTAATGTTAAAACCACTTTTTTTAGCAAGTCCAATAGAAACAACATTGGCAGTTGCTCCTACTAAAGTTCCATTTCCCCCAAGGTCTGCACCCAAAAGTAAAGAAAGCCACAAAGGAAGCATTGCTTTATCCCCCAAAGTTGCCCCCAAATCTTTAACAAGCGGTATCATAGTTGCAACATAAGGCACATTATCAACAATCGCAGAAAAAAAGCCTGATGCCCAGATCATTAAAATTGAAGTAACCTTTATATTTCCACCAGTAAGATGTATAATAAATTGACCAAGTTTCTTTATTAAACCAAGTTCTACTATTCCACCAACTAAAGTAAAAAGTCCTACAAAGAAAAATAAAGTCCCCCACTCTACTTCTGCAAAAAAATGATCAACTTCTTTACCTCCCGCCAAAACCATCAAAACACTCGCACCAAATAGAGCAACACTGGAAGGCTCTAATTTAGTTATACTATGTGTTAAAAATCCAACTAATACTAAGGCAACTATAATGGCAGACTTAATTAGAAGTGGCATATCCTCAATAGCCTTTGATTCGTCAAAGTCCATAATTCTTGCTTTTTTTTCATTTGTTACTTGCAGTTGTTTTCTAAAAAAGAATATTATTAAACCACAAAAAACCACAAGAACTATACCAAGAATAGGATCAACATATCTCATATAATCCAAAAAACTTATTTTTGAAGCACTACCAATCATAATAGTAGTAGCATCACCTACTAAGGTAGCACAACCGCCTATATTTGCAGCCATTGCCTCTGCTATTATAAATGGAATAGGTGAAATACCAAGTTCGACAGCAATAAGAATACTAACAGGAACTATCAGTAATATTGTTGTAACAGTACCAAGCAATGCCGAAAACAAAGCAGTAATTATTACAAACAAAACTAAAATCTTAACAGGATCTCCTTTTACCAATTTTGCCGCTTTAATTGCAACAAATTGTGAAAGCCCAGTTTTTTTAATTATACCAACAATAATCATCATACTAAAAAGCAAAAAAATTACATTCCAGTCTATTATTTCGAATGCTTTTTCTTGACTCAAAATACCTGCAACAACAAAAAACGCAGCACCTACAAGTGCAACAATCGTTTTATTTATAATGTCTGTGGAAATACAAACATAAACTAAAACAAAAACAATTAAACCTATTATTTGAAAAAAATCCATATTCTATCCTCTTATAACTTTTTTGAGAATATCCATATAACTTACTATTCCTAATATTTTATTATCTTTTACAACTGGAATATGTCTTCTATTATTTTGAGTTATCTCTAGTGCAGCCTCAATTATAGAAGAATCTACTCCAAGCTTTAGCGATGGTTTTCTCATTACACTTTTTACTAAAATTTTATCCTCATTTTTTAATAACTCTTCAAATGGTTCAAAAGAACTCAAAAATTTTAAATTTCCAATCATTACTGCATAATTTGGAATACCAATTTTTAAAATTTCAGAAGTTGTTATTTCTGCAATAAAATTTTCATTTTCATCAATTACTGGAGCATAACTAATATTATTTTTGTAGAAAATATTAATTAATTCTTTTAAAGTAGTATCTGGTTTTACAAATATTAAATTTTTAGACATAATATCTTCTACTGTAAGTTCTTCTCTTATTTTTATGTCCGAAATCAAATCTACAAAATGTGATATTTCAGAAATCAATAAACCAGAGCCTTCTTTTGCAGATGTTATTTTATCAAATAATTCTTTATTTTGTGATAACTGAGCAAATGCGGAAAGGGTTTGCAAATAAGTTTTTGATGCTGTCTTTGAAGTTAATATTAAAACAACCATTTTCACTTCTACGCCGTTATCAATGATTGGTTTTTTGGGAACACATATAGAGATAACTAAATCATTAAAATTATCTAACCTCGCATGTGGAATAGCAATACCTGTCTCAAAAGTAGTACCACCAAGCGTCTCTCTTTGAAAAAGTGCTGTTATTATAGATTCTTTTGAACAATTAAATTTATATTCTTTATAAATAGTATCTATTAAAAAATGAATTGCATCTTCTTTTGAAGATATTTCATAATTCAATTTAATAAAATTTGGATTTAATAAGCTTTTTAATTTCATAATACACCTCTTTATAGTTAGTTTTCTTATTCTGATAATATTAAAATCATCTATCATTTAAAATAAATTTTTTAAGTAATTATAGTAAATTATAAGGAAACTAACCAATTTTTACAAGAATAATTAGGGAAAAAAGAATATTTTTTCTAAAAGTTAAATTAGTATTTTAATTAATTGGAGGTGCTCTTAAAAATAAAAAATTAAAAAATATTTTTTTAAAAGAGAAATGAAGTGAAAAACTTAGAAATTTTATAACTAAATTGTAAAAATTATAAGTCAAAAATAATATAAAAAAAATAAATATATAAAAAAAATTCTTTTTTGAAAAAGAAAAAAACGAAATAAAATTTTCATTTGATCTTTCGGATAATTCAATAGGAAACGCCTCATAATTTATTTTTTCTTTACTATTATAAGAGTAAAGAAAAAATAAAATTTGACCTAAGCATAAAAAAATTGATAATATTTTAAAAGTTAATTTTGAGATACTAATCATTTCAAAATATTAGTTTTAATGAAATCTTTTATTTTATTAAAATCAAGAGATTCGTATTGAACTCCAGCAACACTAATTATTTGAGATGCAACATAACTTGCGATTTTTGCACATTGTTCAGGTGTATAGCCTTTAGTATATCCATAAAGAAATCCACCAGCGAAAGTATCACCACATCCTGTTGAATCCAAAACTTTTTCTGCTTTATATATATCAATTTTAACAATCTTATCTTCATAAAAGAGAAAACTTCCTTCTCCTCCAACTTTAACCATAACAATTTTCGGTCCCATCTTTCTAATTATTTTACCAGCTTCTATTGGGTCTTCTGTGCCAGTTAAAAATTTCACTTCATCCTTATTACCAAAAAGAATATCAACATAATTAGAAATAATTCTTTTAAAATCAGAAACATTTCTTTCAATACAAAAAGGGTCTGCTATATCAAAACTTACAGATAGATTAAATTTTTTTGCATTTGACATTGCAAATTCAACAGCTTCTTTTTGATTTGGAGTATCCCATTTATAACCTGTTGTATGAAAAACTTTTGATTCAGAAAGAAGTTCTAAATCTATATCATCTTTAGTAAATTCTCTTGAAACTCCAAGGTGAGTATTCATAGTTCTTTCTGCATCTTCAGTTGTTAAAACAATCGATGTCCCTGTAAGTCCAGTACCTAATTTTCTTATTAAACTCTTTACGCCCCTCTCAGAAATTTTAGATTCATAGAGTCTTCCATAAAGGTCATCGGAAACAACACCAGTAAAAATAGAGTTAGCCCCAAGCATACTAATAGTACTTATTGTATTTGCACAACTTCCACCAGGAAAAGAATTAGGTTTATATTCGCTTATACTATTTAATATATTTCTAGATGTCTTTTCCTCGATAAGATGCATTACCCCTTTTGGAATATTTAACTTATTTAAAAAACTTTCTGGAACAAATGCTTGAATATCAACTAAAGCATTCCCAAGCCCAAAAACATCATATTTCGCCATAAAAACCTCTTTTGCTTTTTTATGTATTTTAGCAAATATTATAAAGAAAGTAAAAGAAAAATTTTAATTTTTTCTATAAATTATCATAGTAACTTCATTACCCTTTTCATTATAAAAAAATTCATCAAAATAATTTTTTGATAAGATTATTCCTCTTCCATGCTCCAAATTTATTCGAGTTTCGTTTAAAGAATTATCTATAATTTTTTTCCAATCAAACCCATTTCCTTGATCTTTTATGATATATACAATTTTTGTTGGAGTTAGAATATATTTTATTGTAACTTTTCTTTTTTTAAATACATCTTTATTTGATCGATCGTTAATTATATCATTCAAATCTATGCCATTTTCAAGAATTTTTGTTTTTTCACAAAAAGAAATTTCAAGATTACCATGTTCTATTGCATTTATAACCATTTCTTCGATACCAAATTTAATATTTTGAATTTTTTCAGTATCTTTAATACCTACAAAAAATAATCTTTTAATAAGAAATTGAGAAACAGGAAAAACATACTTAAAAGAATTAGGAATTTTAAAAATTTTTTTCTCACAAATTATAAAATCAAAAATTTTATTAATATTTAATTGTTCTTCAATTTCTTCAATACAACTAAAAATATTTAATTTTAACTCATCAATGGATTTATTTAAATCTAAAAAGTTATAAATATTAATTTTTGTCAAATTATTATTTATTTTAAAATCATTTGATTTTGAATATAATATTATAGGAATCTCTTTATTTAAAAATTTTATCCTTTCAACAATTTTAATATAATTTATTAGTTGAGAATCACAATCAATTAATACAAGATGTATTTTTTTATAAAAAAATATTTTTAAAATTTTTTGAAATTTATACTCTTTTAAGATATTAAGATTAGAATTACTTAATATGTCTAATATTTTTTGATTTATCTTATTCATTTCACTAATTACAAGAATATTCAAGTTCAAAAAATACCTCCCATAACACAGATTGGCATTGATTATCCCAGATCACATTAATTTTTAGTCAATTTATATTTTGTTTTTACTTAATATCATCCCAAATAATCCGTGAAAATTCGTATTATATATTTATCGAAAAACTATTTTTTAAAATTAAATTTTATAACACCAATTAACACATATTTAGATAGATTAACACTGATCATCTGTATTAAATTTTATTTAACAATCTCGCATAATAAGTGTAATCTTCCCTAATAATCTGTGTTAATCTGTGCAATAAAAAACCCGGACTTTCGTCCGGGCAGTAAGTTTAAATAATTTAAACTTTAAATTAGAAATCCCATTTTAAACCAATTGTCAAGTTAGAAAATTGGAAATCTGTTTTTGCTTGATTCCAATCATCAGCTTGTCCCCATTCATATCTACCATGTTGTAAAGAATCTGTTTGGAGGAAACCTGGATCTAACTCATGAAATGGTTCCCAACCTAAGCCAAGGTTAGCAAAGAAAGTTGGTGTTTTTAAAACTTTTACAGGAATAATGTATTTAAATTGTAATGCAAGACCCCAGTTCCAGTAGTCTGGAATAGCATAGTATGCTGTTTTGTAAGCTGCATCATCAGATAATACAGCAGTATATGTAGCATTTGGACTAGGTCTACCATGATAAAATCTTAATATATAACCAGCACCAATAAAGATGTCATTTTTGAGTTTCATTTCAACCATAATTTGGTTTACAAATTTTCCCCAAGCAGCTTTATTTGCCACATTGTCAATATTTTTTTGTGTTGTTGAAGTACCATCACTAGCTAATAATGTTGCTAATGGGCTATCATAGTTAGCCATTCTAAATTGATATTCAATCCAAACTGATTTTAAACCATCAGATACATTATCAAGTTTAATATCGAGGCTTGCTTTATCAAGAACAGCAGTTGTTGTAGAAATTTGTTTTAGATCATTATCAACAAGTGTTTCACCAACAAGTGTTTCCATCTTAATTCTTGCAAGAACGCCAATTTCCATATCCATAGAACCAGCTTTAAACTTTGAAGAGATAGATGGTATAAAATAGTTAATCATATAAATAGTTTTTGTACTATCAGAAACTTTACTAGCTAAATCGCCTCTATCTGATTTGTATTGTTGCGTTGCAAAAGCAAAGCTATAATCTCCATAGATAACATCTTTAGCACCCATTGAGAGAATATGGCTATAACCAATTTTTAATAATTCGTTACTCATTGGTTTGATAGAAAAATCAAGACCAACTTTTACTTTACCAAGAACATCACCATGTCCGTTTAAGCCATGATCTGTTGCATCATCTGACCAAACATTTAAATAATTAGCAAACATAGAACCAGTAGCAGATAAATCACCTTCAAATCTTGTACCAGCAGCAGCTTGCCATACAGCAACGTCGATCATATTATTTTTATAACCAATTTTGATATAATCAGCAGCATGAGCTAAGAAATCATAACCTTTTTTGCTTGCTTTATCATTTGTCCAGCTAGTGTTACCATCGAGATAATCTACAGTATCAAAATATTTTGTTGGTAATTCCATTGTTCCTTGGAATTGGATAGAAAGTCCTGATACAGGAGTTAAATTACCCCATAAAGACATTTGATGAATTGCGTTAGCAAAAGCATCAAGCCCTTTGTACACTTTGAAAAAATTTAATTCGTAAGTTGTAGAACCAGGAGCATAAGAACTCATTGTATAAATAGCACCAATAGTATATTTACCAAGTCCTAATATATCATAGTATAAATCGCCATAAGCTAAAAATCTACCAACTGTTGATGTAGAAGCAAATTTAGCACCATTACCAGCATAGCTATTTGTATTACCACTATATGTTGTACCTAAATTGATATTTAATCCTTTAACAGCTGTAGGATGGATTAAAAATTGGATATTAGATTGTGTATAGTTTGTACTACCTGTTCTATCACCACTAATTAATTGCATTGGATCTTTTGAAATGATACCTTTACCACCAGCAGGCGCAATATTGATATCAAAATCTTTTGTTGTCCAACTAAATCTTACTTGATCAACGTGCATAGAACCAGAATCATAATTTTGATTTGTTGGTTGACCTAAAGTTGCACTACCATTATTGAAATATTGTTTAGCAAAAACATAGTCTCTACCAAGTCCACCAAATAGTGAAGAGAAAAAGTTTGATACTGAATCTCTTGCAATAGTATTCCATGAGTATTCTCTTGCATCTTTAACAGCTTTTCTTTCTGCATCTGTCATAGCACCATAAGCTGTTCCGCCCCAGCTTGTTAATCCACCAACAGCATTATTGTGCCCTTGCCATAAATGAGTCCATGAGTTACAGAAAAAAAGTTGAGCATTTATTTCAACATCCACTTGAAAATGTTTTAAAACTTTGCCATGGAATTTTAAAGTATTGTTAGAATGGAAAGAATCTCTACCAAAAACAAGTCTTGAATAATCTCCAGCAGTTGTTCCATTTTCACCATACCATTGCCAAGGAGACCAACTAAAACCAACTTCTTTATCAACAACAGATCTTTTTACTGCAGTACCACTTCCATTATCATATTCTTTTTGATAATCATCTTTGTATGCAGCAGTAGAATCTGTTTTTCTTTCACCAGATGCAAAACCTGTATATACAGCTTTACCATCTTTATCATAAACTATTTTTTGAGATAAATCTGTTACCCAGTTTAGGTTATAGTACATTCTTGCCCACATACCAAAAGTTGGGTTAAAATCATCTTCTGCACCTGCACCACCAGAACCTTTTTTTGGTCTTCTTACAAGATAATCAAAAGAACCAAAAGGGTTTGCAATTTTATCTGGATTTTCTGTGTCATCAAGATATGCACTATCATCTGATTTTGCAGGATCATAAAATTTATATTTGAACATTGGAGCATCAATTGGAATTGTAATTTCCCAAACGCCATCTGCATTTTTTGTCATTGGAATACCAGGTTTAACCCAGTTTTGAAATGAACCAATGATATTAGCTTGTGGTAAATCTGAATTATAAGTAAGTGTAGCAAAGTATTTACCATCTTTTTCTGTTATAGTTACTTTAGCAAAAGTAACAAAACTTACTACAAATAAAAACATAAGTGTAAGTAATAATAATTTTTTCATTTTTCCTCCTAAATTTACAATAGCAAAATATAATATTATATTTTACTTAAGGTCTATAATCATTAGCAGCATTTGACATATCAAAATTAAGTTGAAAATAATCAGCATTTTCTTTAACAAGATAAGGATAAGTAGTACTTAAGATTTTAGCTTTAACAAAGTCAAGTCTTTTTAAAGCATCCCAGTCACCTGAAGCAACTTTTGAAGGATCAGCTTCACAAAATTCAAATCTAAGTTTTCCTGCAGCCCATACATCTGATTCTGTAATAGTTGAAGGTACAACAAAAGTAGCAATATCTATTACTTTTTCAAATTTTTCTTTTGTCATTTTGAGAGAAGCTCTTGAGCTATTTGCAGGAGAAACATCCGCAGAAACATCTTTATTAATTTGTTTCATTACTTTAGTATCACCTAAAACCCAAATATCATTTGATTTGATAAGTGTAATTGTTATAGCAGTTGCACCTGAACCAATTTTTACCACTGGTGGTAAGTTTGCTTGATTATAAGCATCAACTGTTTCATAACCTTTATATTTCTTATTAGGTTCTTTTTGAGCGTCTGTTATTCCCGCAGGATCAGACATAATCATTGTTGTATCAGCAGCATTATAAATTTTACATCCTGCAAAAACAGAAGCTAAAATCACAATTACTGCGATAAAAAACATCGCTTTTTTCATTTTTTCCTCCTAAAAAATAAAATCAATAGAGACAAAGTAAATTAAATCCACCATAACCATCATCTGTTAAATGATCTTTTGGCATTTTTTCTGGAGTTGGTTGTTGCCAATCAACTGTATTAACAACAAATTTAAATTTTGTACCAGCAGGAATTTTGTCTTTTGTTGTTTCAAAATACCACATTCCATCATCTTTTTTAACTAATTGCCAATCTTTAGCACCAGCGTCCCAGCCGTTCATTTCCCCAGCAAGTGTAACCATTTCTGTTTCATCAAAACCAGCTGGATAATCAGCAGGGTTAAAAACGAAAATAATTTTATCTCCGTTTATTTTGTAGCCTATTTCGGTTCCAAATTTTTTACCGCCGTCTTTTTTTTCTGCTCCACTACCACAGCCAATAACAACCATTATTGACATAGCGATTAATGCAAGAATTGCGAAAAATTTTTTCATAGGAAAATCCTCCTCAAATATTTTTAATAGCCTTACAGGCTTTTTTTTCTAACTAACATTATAAAGATATTTTTTCAGATAGTCAACAAAAAAAATACATTAATTTTACATTTTTAAAAAAATCACTTTTTTTTAAAAATATCTTTATAAATAACAAATACTACAATAACTAAATTTAATAAAAAAACACATTACTAAACAAATATGATAATATTCTCACTAACAAAAATGCAAAATTATATTTTTTCAAATTAATTCAGTATTCTATAAGTTTACAAAGTCAATAATAAATTTTAATTAAATATTTATTTTAAAAAAACAATTAAAACAAAAAAATAATATAAATAGTAAAATTAATCTGTGATTAATGTCACGAATTCATATTTTTTTTTAAAGTTATATAGGCTAATATCAGTTAAAAAAAATATTGTACTTTTATTTATTTCGGTATAAAAAAACTAAATTTT
>MIAN01000017.1 GCA_001829125.1 Spirochaetes bacterium GWB1_27_13
CTTTAAGTTTCAATTTTTCTGAAGAGTCATTAAAGCAATTTTATTCTCTTCTTACTTTAGAAACTTATGTTATTGTTGAAGCTTCTACAAATACTTTTAAGTTCGTAGAAAAGTTATTTCTAAAATATTTCAAATGTTAAAAAAAGAAGAATACCATTATTGGAGAGACGAAAATAATCATCTAAAAAAAATTAAAGAATATGATAACTTTTTAAAAAGTTCTTGACTTTTCTCATAGACGATTAACCTAGCCTTGTCCAATCTTTTTTCCTGCGAATTTCTAAAATACTCCACCAATCTCCTTGATATAAAGGAAAAAATTCTCTTAAATAAGGATAAATATTATTTTCGTACTCAAAATAGGATAATATTTCAACTAAATAGTTTATTATCTTATAAAGATAATAAACTGAATATTCTTGAACTACTTTAATTGATTTTCCTTTATCATAAAAGGTTTGTGCATTATTAATTAAATTATCACTTTCATCATGATATCGATAAACTGATATTTCATTTATTTCTTCAATCATAAGTTTTACTTCTGGCTTAAATTCTTTTTCCTTATAATGCCTTTTTTTTATTTCTTCTTGGATTTCGTTCCATACTTTTAAAGGATCTTTATTTATAAAATCAGTTCTACCTGTAAGTGTATCTAAATTATAATATCTTGAACTCATTGCAAAATTTGATAAACAATTTAATATCTGATCATATATTGGATCGTCTAATTTAAACTTAAAATCATTAGGTTTATATTTTGAAACTATTTTAAAAAGATCGTTAATATTATGACCATAATTTTTTAATATTTTATTATCTGGAAATTTATTATTATTTGCAATTCGAAAATTATGGATTATTATTAATTTCATTAATCTTTCAATACCAATAGTCAATTGAAAAAAAACTTGATAATAATGTGATTTCTGGACAAAATTTGCTTTTCTTAATGAAGTTAAACCGTTATTTATTGAACTTGAAGCTATACCGGCTTCTTTTAGTAATAAAATTTCTTCTTGTTCTGTCACACTAAATTTATTAGACATTTTATCTTCCAAATTTATTATGTAAAAAATATTTATCGCCGAAAATGGCATCTAACGTCACGTAAGTTGTCGAAGTTGCTCGCATATCACTAATTTTAATTAAAACTCACCAAAAAGTCAACTGAAATAAAAAAATCTGCGAGCAATTTGGATGGAGTGAGTACTCGAACGGAATCGGCAACTTACTGTTAGTCGAAATTAATTGCCTCTAAAAATTAAAATTTAATTGACACTCCTATTCTTATTTCATTCTTGAATGTATAATCCATTCCTATATTTGCTTTATTTGGAACCAATTTTTTCCCTGTTATCTTTTGGTATATTTTTCCAATCATGTACATAATCCATAAAGGAATAGAAGAAAAAGGAATTATAAATGTCCCAATAGACAAACAAGTAAAACCCATTATAGGGGCATGATTATTTAAATAATCTACCATAGTAATAATAAATCCTGATACTTGTAATATTCCACCAAGTACTATAAATATGCCACCGAGCATTCCAAAAATCCTATACATTTCTATTGATTTTTCATAATTATTAATATATTTAATCGACATTCCATAATGTTTAATATAAAAATCATTTATAAAATTGGCTTCATTTTTATCAAAATTAAAATTATTTGTAATAGAGATTTTTTGATTATTATTAATATCATTTTCATTTATAATAATCGATTTTGCAAGTTTATTAACTAACGTTATTATTTCTTTTTTATTTGAAGTTTTATCATTTTTTTCAAATAAAATCTCACCAATCTCAACTTTAATAACTTTAGTTGAAATAAAATAATTATTTTCAATATTATTTAATGAATTAATTATAACAATTTCAGCACCTAATAATTTGCCTATTTCAACAGCATTAGAGATATTCGAATCAGATTTATTATTAATTTTTAAATTGTTTAAATTATTAAATTGCTTTCTTTCAATATAAGTAAATTTATTTGAACCTATTAACAATGAAATAGTAAAATTTTTAGTCAATAGGTCTAAATAAGATTTATCATTGTTGTCATTAGAAAAAAATGGCAAAACAACAACTTTTAGTTTATTATCTTTTTGCTTTTCATTTGGCATTAAATTGAAAAAAGAAAAAATTAAAAACAATGAAACTAATAATAATTTATAAGATTTGAACATAAATATTTCCTAATATATTTTAATTTGTGCAATTATACTCAGTCAATTTTTTTCAACAAACTAATTTTTGGAGGCAATTAATTTCGTACAATGTGCCGCCGATATATGTCGTGCGGTACTCCGCATGATCCCGAAGGGCGTAGCGACCGACAGGGAGAGGAGATATATCGGCTGTTATGTTCAGTGCCCGGCGGTCTTCATTTTTATTTTTTCAAAGTCCAAGTATGGACTTTGGAAACAATTAATATCTAAATCCAAAGAGTAAACCATCTTCAGTATAATCATTTAATTCTAAAATAATATCTTCTTTTTTAATATTTTCAGGAAGCCTATCTTTCAGAGAAGTCATAATGTATTGAAAATTATATTCTTTCAATAATCTTTTTACTACTTTCACAAATTGTGTTGCAGTATTTGAATCTACATCATCTATAACACCGTCTTGAATAATAAAACCACAATCTTCATTTTGGATAGATCGGATTGCAATATCTATAGCTGCAGAAGAAATTCTTTTTGCAGTATCACCTTTTAATTCCTCAGTTTCAATATTGTTCCTATAAGACTTAAGGAGCAGATCAACATTGCCAGTCGATTTTTTTTCAATAATTATTTCTGCTTGAATATTCATTACGTCTTTCATAATTAGTGAATAAACTGAATTAATCTTATTGAATATTTCTCGGTCATTATCTATATGATTTGATAATTTAGCTGATGATATGAAGCTTTCAGTTTGTTTTTTTGATAATTGTTTTTCTAATTCTTGAATGTTTTCTTTTACTAAATCTCTTTCTAAAAAACTTATTCTTTTTTCAATTACAATCAATCTGTCATATAACTCTTTATATTTTTTCTTCGAATCATCTTTTGACAATTCTTTTAAGCGGTATGAGCGTTGACTGTCAATTTGTTGTAATTTATTCTGAATCTCACTAAATACTGCTTTTCTCTCTTCTAAAATTTTATTTAAAACTACAGACCGATTTTCATAGATATTTCGGTAAAATAATTCTAAATCGTTAAAATCCTTTTCAAGCTGTTTCTCAAAGTATAACTTAACCTCAGAAAAGACTCGTTTAATATCTTTTACATCAATTTTGTATGATAAGGAATTATCAAGCGAGCTATTAATTTTTTCAATTTCTTTCTTATAAGTATATGATTTAGATTTTAATTCAGATATTTCCTTATCCAATTCATTAATTATAATTTCAATATCAGCATTATCCGTTTCAATAAATTTCAATGAATCAATACTTTTTAAAATAATTTCTTTCTCTTGTGATAGTTTGTCAATTTCTGCTCGATGAGATTCAAATTTAATCTCAGCTTTTCTAATTGTTTCAATAACATTTTCTATATCATTAATTTCTTTATTTAATGTTAGTTTTTCACTTAAAATGTTTTCATTAAAACCGAGCAAACCAATCAATCTTGGTTTCCATAAAAGATCACCACCTCGAAAAGATGGTTTTCGAAATCCATTTTCAAGATCAAATTCATCTTGATAGCGAATAAAATATTCATATTCAATTGAAGTTTGCACTTCTTTAATACTGCCATTTTCTCTTCTATGAAAATCTCTAGAAAATTCAAACTCATTATCATTTTTATCTTTATATTTTACAGAAAAGGCAGAGTCTGGAAACTTTTCCTTTATTTTTTTTAAGAAGCCACCTGAATCACTAAAAAGAACATATTCTATAATTTTAACTACCGTTGTCTTTCCTAAATTGTGAGATCTGGAATCTTCTTTTTTTTGAGATTCTCCGGTTATTACTGAAAAATCATCATTAAATTTGATACTTTTAAAAGTGTTTATATCGGATGTTAGATTAACTAATTTCATTTTTTAATTCCATGTTGTCTGTTTCTAGATTATAATCTATTTTGCCAGTTAAAAACAAAAGACCTAATGACTCAAACAAAGTATCTTGATTCATATCTGTATTATTAATAGCGATTTCATTAAACAAAGCGTTGATATTCATTTTCTTTCTTTTTCTCATTATTTCAATTATTTGAGCAGAGATAGTATAAGCATTGATTTTATAATTAAAGAATTTGTCTATTATCATGGCTTTATTCCTAGATCACATTCATGATACATGTAGTGCATGAGAGTAACCAACTTAATCGTTTTATCTTTATTAAAAGTATTATCATTGTAAAAAGTTTTTGCTACTTGTATAACAAATTCTGGAAAATTCTTTTGATATTTATTCATGTATTGCAAATTCAAAATTCTTGCTGCGTTATAGTATTTTTTCTTAAGAGAGTTACTATTATCTTCTCGAATGCTTGTTTCAATATCATAAAATAAAGGAACATCTTCAAGTATCATATCAAATTGATTTCTATTTATACCATTCAATTTATTTTTCTTATCTAAGTCTGGTACAATTATTGGATTCTTTTTAAATATTTCAGGAGCATTTTCGTTTATATAATCTAGAATAAATTCAATATCTTGTGGAATAATATCTATTGAGACACTTTTTGACTCAATAAATATATTCTGAGTATTATTGATTCCGAATATTCGCTGGATAATATTTTTCATCAGCTTTGCCTAATGCTTTGTTTGTTATTTTTACCCTTTGCATTTTGATTAAAATTATTCGAATTATCTTCAATATTAATCTTTTTTATTTTTATTAACACATTCGAAACTATTATAAGACTAATGATGGATAAGACTACTCCGATAATGGATGCGATTGATCCTATTGTATTTAAATCCATGTTTAAAACCTCCTTATATTATAAAATATCGGTTTATTATTTATTTTCCTATACCGAGACCACGGATGTCCGAGGACTATAAAGCTCTTAAGCCGGGCATTGAACATAACGGTTTGCCAGTTGCAGAAGTTGACCCCTTAAAACCATAATACTACATTTTAAAACTAAAAATCAACCATTATTTTCAAAATCTGTGGTCAATTTGGATGCAGCGAGTAATCGAGCACAATCTGCAAATGGCTGTTAGATGTAGTACCAGCCAGTTATTTTATTATTTATCAAATCCCTTAATTAAATCTTTTATTTCTTTTTTTTGCTCTAAAGTTCCAATTTTTATCGCTTCATTATAAACACTTAATTTATTAAAACTATAATTGTCAATTTCCATTAGATTAATTATCCGATTTTTAAAATCTTCAGGCTTACATACTCTGCTTATAGATTCAACATATTTTGGCATTATTTCTGATTGGTTTATCGGTATCATCCACGATCCAAGTTCATCTGCAAATACAATTTCTTCACACATATTATTTTCTAAATAATACAGCATATCATAACATTCTAAAGCAAGATTATGTCTACATTTATTAGTTAGATAAATTGTTTTTTTATAATAGTCTGCCATTTTATTACACCATATTTTTGTTTTTTCTGGTATTATCATATAATTTTTTGAATTTATATCAAATGGTGCATAGTATTCTTTTGATAATGATTCTTTATAAAATATTTTAATGTCATTAACTATTTTATTTACATTATTTTTTGAGATTAATCCTTTTTGATAGATTTCATTAAAAATCTGAAATTGATCTGATAAACTTAAATTATCGAAAGATGTCATTAATAATTTAATTAAATCATCTTTTTTTTGTTTTTTCAATATTTTAATTAATAATTTTTTTTCCATTTTCTTTCTATCTTTTCTATCTTATTCCTACATTTATGTTTAAGGACTGGTATTACATCTAACGAGTATATGATAATAAAATCATATAGAAAAAATCAATAGGTGCTATAATCTATTTAGGTCTTTGGCAAAATATTTCCAAGAAAATAGATAGATGGTCGTTCGCAAAACTGGGGCATCTTTATAAGTTGACCCCGAACT
>MIAN01000018.1 GCA_001829125.1 Spirochaetes bacterium GWB1_27_13
TATATAGCTAAAATTTTCTTGAATATATTCAAAAAATATAGCAATTGAGTCTCTAACCTCATTAATAGAGCCAAAAAGAGCAGAAGAAATCTTTAGAACATCTTTAATGACCTCAGAACTTGGCTCTTTAACCCATATAGTCAATCTTTCCTGTAAGATAAATTTAACTTTATCTTGATTTAATTCTTCTCCGCCAATTTGAATGCTAAATTTTAAATCATGACATGAAGCAAGTATTACTTTTATGTAATAACTAAAAATATTAAACCATTTTGCAGCAGTTTTTTTCTTAATTTCATCTATTAAATTAAGTGTATGTACTTCTATTGTTGGATAATATTCTCTATCTTCTATATAAATTTCTCTTATATTTAGCCGCATTCCTTTAACATCAACTAAAGTCGGAACACTTGTCTTAAAATCAAACACCGATAAATGACAATCAGTTTTTACATCCCTGTACTTATCAAGTTTACGATATATTTTTTCGCTTACTATCACTCCAGATTTATCTGGTTTTTTTGTATTTATAATTTTTAAGATTCTGCTTGCTTCCGAAATAACTGTTCCTATTATGTTACCTTTTCTATTTATAAACGTTTCTCCGCCAGTGGTAACAGCAGCATTCATTTCAAAAGGCTTTATCATAGGGTTTTTTATCTCTATATTGTGGAATGTTTTGGGATTTATATTAGAATTTAGTGATTTTTGCCTTGCAAGTTCTATTATTGATAAAACTGCATTTAAAATATAAATTGGATTTTCTGGACCTATTAAAATTAAGGCATCGCCTTCTATTTCATAAACGATTGTTTTACATAAATTACAAATATGTTCTATTTTTTGTGGTAGAATATTTCCAAATTCTAAAAGAGGAGTTTTATTATACTTCACTTCATTAGAAAATTTGGTATAACCATGAAAATCCATTACAGCAATTGTTCCTTTAAAATCATCAAAAGTTCGTAAGAGGTCTCCATTTTTATCAACCATCATCTCATATAATTCACCAAATTTTTTCTGATTTAATTTTGAGAAGTCACCCCAGCTAACAGATTTAAAAAATCTTAAAGAGACTGCATATAATTTTTCTGTTTCTTCAAAAAGCTCAATTCTACAATTAACCTGTTTACCCTCGTGAGTTATTTTTAAATCTTGAGGAATTTCGTTTTCAATTTGTTTTTTTAGTAACAAAAAGCTTCTTTTTATATCCAAAACAGAACTAATTTTTTTTGTGAGAATACTATAATTAATTTCATTTACTTCTTTTATTAGTTTAAACAGAGCTTCTTGAAGAACATTATTATCCATCTAATTAAATTCTTTCTACCGTAAGATATTGATTATCAAAGCTTTTTAGCATACTAGCTAAGCTATCTTGCCATAAAATATCTTTGTTAATTTTTACTATAACATTATATCTTTCAGATTCTTGTATTTTTGTAGTTTTAGAAATCCATTGGATAAGTGCCCTAATACCACTCGAATTTAAAAAATCTAATCCTTTTAGATTTAACTCTACGATTTTAACTTTGTTAGAAACCACTTTATTGTGTATTTCGTCAAACATAGGTATTAAATAGACACCAGGATTCACTTCATCTATAATACCATTAAAAAAAATTTCAATACCATTAGTTGTATCTTTTGCTTCAACGTTCAACTGGTTTCTTTGCTTAAAAACTAAACCAAGATTATTCATAAAAAAACCTCTCTCTGTAAGAATAAAAATTTAGAAAAATCTAAAAATTACCAAAAGTCAGAAACTCTGATCTTAGACAATTTATATTTGGAATATTTTAATTATATACTATAAAAACTTGTCTGATATAATTATTATTATAATTAATAAAACTCTATTTGTCAAAACTAAAAAATAAAAAAATTATCTTTTTTATTAATCTAAATTTGTTTTTTTTAAGTTTATAATGATAATTGTTCAAATTGTCATTATATACCTTAAACGCTTTATTACTATTAATTATTTCTATAAAACAAATTGCAAGTAATTCAAACTCTTACTATTTAGTTACCTTTTAGAAGCGTTTAAGTTTATAAATTATGTGTTTTTCGATAACATAATCTATTTTGTAATATTTGGAAGTATAATTATACCAAAATCCATCAGGACCAGAATCAACTATATATAAAGGTTTTAATTTTGCCATTCGCCTAAATTCTTTTAATCCACCCCAGTTATTATAAGGATGAACATAAATTGTAGGGACTTTAAGATCAAGGAGAAAGTATAAAATATGGCTTCCTTCTCCAAAAGCAATCAAAGTATCCTGTTTTGAAATTTTATCTTTTAAATAATTAGCAACTTCAAACAAAGGTTCTTTTTTACCCCATTCTTCTTTTGTCCATAAAATAAAATAATCAGAGATAAATATAACAGTCAAAATATAAAATAATAAATAATTAATTTGTCTTTTTGAAAAAAAATTAATTATGGATTCTAATAATTTAATTGCAAAAGGTATGGTTAGAGCAACAATTCCCCAAAATTGAAACCAATAGTAAGTAAAATCATTGCCAGTTGATAAAATACACATTAAAGATGATAATCCGAGACCTAATAGTATCAAACCGATAAATTTAAGTCGTTTAATTATAATATAAATCAAACCCATAATCCACAAAATAAACATAGGAGTTAGTTCTAAAACAAATTTGCCAAGCGTATTTATAATACCAATTAGTGTTTTTTTAGCAGGGTATTTAAAAGAAACAAAATAAATTGCATCAAAATAATCTTTTAGATGACCATTTAAAAAATAAATAAAAATCACAACCAAAAATGGAGTTAAAAATCCAATGACAGAAAGTATTATATTCTTAACGAAATAAGAAATCTTATTGCCTTTTCTTATTTGAATAATAAGCCATAAAACGGCAATAGCAACATAATCAATTACTGCAGGATATTTTGTAATAAAGGACATTCCAAGAAATAAAGAACATACAAACACGCTATATTTTTTATCTAAAAGAAGGAAATATAAACCCAAAAGTGTATAAAAAATAACAATTTGTTCTGGATTTATCCAATAATTCCATCTATGAAATGATGATATAAAAATATAGGCTATTCCACCTATATAAGGAATATTAGAAAAGAAAGTAATATCGTTTTGGGTTAAATTTTTCTTTTCTTGCTCTATTATTTTAGAAAGAACATTAAAAATAACAAAACCAGTAGCCCCTATAAAAATAGCACCAGCTAAGCGTATTCCAAAAAAAGACTTAAATATGCCAACGATCAAAATATAATATAAAAATAATCCCGGTGCTTTTGTATCCCACACTTCAGAATATAAAGTATTGCCCTTTAAAATTTTATCTGCAATTACTATATAACTCGGCTCATCAACATGGATTACATTATCAAAACTATAAAATCTTATAATAATAGCCAAAAATACTAAAAACATAAAAAAGAATATGTTTTTAGTTGTATTGTTTATTTTTATTTGAGTTAAACTCGGTTTTGATATAATTTTTTGGTAAAAATTTAAAATTTCTTTATGTTTTATAATAAATAGAAACATTAAGAGGATTAATAAAATCACTTTTATAAGTCTTTCTAAAATATTAATAATCAAGTATTTTCTTACTTGAGAATCTCCAATCCAATTTATCGTATCAAAAAGTTTTGTGTATTTATTTAGATAAGAAACCTGATATTTTATTGTATCTGGTGAAATAAAAATATTCTCAAAATCATTTTCTTCTTTCCAAAACTTTCGTAAATCTTCATTATTATAGATAAAATTTTTATCTTTTATTTTTATATTAACTTCTTTTATAAAATTGATAAAATATCTATTACTAATTTTTAGTGCCAAATTTTTTATGTGTCTACCATAAATACTTCCTTTATAGGTAGAATTATCATCTGAAATATAAAGCAAAATTCTTTCTTCATTACCAGTTGGGCTTATTTTAAATAATTCAACATCAATATTAGGTTCTACTTTAATAGATACATCTACGTTTGCTGAAAACTCACCGTCTTTTAGTAACTTAATAAAATATGTACCAACATAAATATAAAAAAGTAATAAAGATACTGATATTAAAATTAATACTTTTATAATATTTTTAAATTTATTCTCTATTTTCATCAAAAATACTCCAAAAATTATTTTTATCTTCGTCTTTTGCCAAGTAAAACAATATCTCGTAAAACTTCGGTTGTTTTACCATCGATCCATTTTTTTTCAAAGTCCTCTTCCTGACACACTTGAGAAATAGCTGCAAGATATTTTAGATGAAAATTCCTTTCTGTTTTTGAGCCAACAAAGACAAATATTGCCTTAACATCTTTTGCCTCTTCAGAAAAATAAATACCATTTTTACATCTAACAAGCATTGCTTTAAAAATGTGTTTTTGTGGAATCACAATATGAGGAATTGCAATAAAATTCGTTATCGCAGTAGAACTTTCTTTTTCTCTTTTCTCTAATAAGTTTATTAATTTTTTTGATTCAATGTTTAAGATAAGAGACATTTTTTGAGAAATAATATTAAAAAGTTCTTTGAGATCAATTTTTTTCTCAATATCCAAAACTAATGATTCTTCTATCACACTATCAAACCTATCTTTTTTAATTTCATCTCTTTCAATTATTATTTCTTTTAATTCTTTTTCTAAAGAGTGATTTGTTAGAACTTTGGAAGTAATACGTTCTATTAAATGTAGAAAAGCAAATTCTTTTTCATTCTTTTTTCTACCATAAAAAAAGAAAATCAAAAATCCTGTTAAAAAAAGAAATGTTGTAATTATTAAAGATTGAAATCCAATATTTATCAAAAGATATAAAAAACTTAATATTCCAATTATTTGTATAAAAGGATAGAATGGTGATTTAAAACTTGGTTTATAATTTTGAAGTTTTGCTTCTCTAATGATTATTAATGAAATTATTGAAAGCATATTTGACACAATAAGTACAGTAGAAGCAGTTTTAACTAAAACTTCCAAATCCAAAAGCAAAACTAAAATCATAAAAAAACCAGTTAAAATTATAGCAAAATAAGGAGTTTTAAATTTTACACTTATTCTACCAAATAAGGAAGGCAACAATTTATCTCTACTTAATGCCATAGGATAACGAGATGCTGCCATAACACCTGCATTCGCCGTTGTAACAAAAGCAAAAATAGCAGCAAGTCCTAAAAATATTCTACCAAAATTTCCCATAAAAACAAAAGCAGCATCAGAAATAGGCATTAGAGATAGAGCAAGTTTTTTTCCATCGAGAACACCAACTGTAATAAAAACAGCTGCAACATAAAATAAAATTGTAACAATTAAACCAAGTATCATACCATAAGGAATATTTTTGCTCGGATTTTTTACTTCTTCTGCAATACTCACAGCATCTAAAAGTCCTCCATAAGCAACAAAAACAAAACCAGCAGTTGAAAATATTGATAAAACTCCGTATGGACTAAAATTTTCAAAATTTTTAACTTTAACAAAGAATATTCCATAAAAGATATATACTATCAATACACCAATCAACAAAAATACAAGAATAATCTGAAATTTACTTGCTTCTTTTACGCCAAATAAATTTAACAAAACAAATAAAATACATATAAATATTGCAATTAACTTAATATTCACATCTACAACTAAATTTGTAAAAGTTGCTATACCAACTAAAGCAAAAGCACTTTTTAAGGAAATAGAAAGCCATGTAAGCAAACCATTGATTGTTCCTACGGCAGAACCCATTGTTCTTGTAACAAAAAAATAAGTGCCACCTGCTTTTGGCATCGCAGTCCCTAACTCTATCTGACTTAACATTCCTGTTATAGCCAAAAAACCTGCTAATAAATAAGAAACAAAAATCGAAGCACCTGTTTTACCATAAGCAATACCTGGTAAAATAAACAACCCTGAACTAATCATAGCTCCTGTTGCTATACAAAAAACATCGAGTAAATTGAGTTCCTTTTTTAATTGCATTTAAAAATCCCAAGTATAAACGCCCAGTAGTTTTTCCTAACTGAAAACTTCAAACATTATATAATAAAAGATAAACGTTTGTCAAATAATATTAAACACCATAACAGAACAAAGGCATTTATATTATAATTAGGATTTATTTAAAAAAGTTAATAGACAAATTTGAAAATAGCAGAATAAACGCATAAAGTTTTATATATGAAAAAGTTATAACACAGATTAAATCCTGTAACTATATAAAATAACTGTATTTTATTTTTTATTTCTCTCCAATAATCAAAAAAACATCAAAATTTTTTTCTTTGTTATTCTTAGTTTTTTTTATTGAATGGACTATTTGATTTTTTATATTTTTAAATCCGTTTTGTAAAAGTAGGTTTTTTAACTCATTAACTTCAAAACCATTCGCTTGGACTAAAGCATTCGACTCATAAAAGTCTCCATCTTCTTTGATCAAATCTGCAATTGCTATTTTGCCATTATCATTTAAAATTTTATAAAAATCACTTATTATTTTGTTTACATCTTTTATAAAATGTAAAGTCATTGATGACAAGACCAAATCAAATTTTTGGTTTAAAACATCCAATTCTTTAAAATCAAATAAAATCGTTTCAGTATTCTTTATGTTATTTTGTTCTTTCTTGTTTTCTATATAATCTATCATTTTTTTTGAACTATCAATTACTTTTATATTTTTTAATAATTTATTTAGCCTTAGAGATAAAAGACCATTTCCTCCACCACATTCTAAAGCCGTCATATTGTTATTAATATCTATATTATTTATAATTGATATTGAAACAGAATCGCTAATCTTATTTCTATTTTCTAACTCCTGATCACTTATTGAAAAGTCAAATAAAGAATAATTATTTCTTAAAATTTCAACAAAATTATCCACCACTTTTTCATCAAATTGAATACCCTTAGATTTATTAAGCTGGTCTATAGCATCTTCCATTGTTAAAATTTGATTTTTATAAGGTCTATTTGATGTCATTGCATCATACGAATCTGCAACAGCAATAATCTTTGCCAATATTGATATTTCACCATCTTTTAAATTATTTGGATAACCTTTACCATCAACTCTTTCGTGATGTTGAAGAATAGCAAGGCTACAATCTTTTAAAAATGCAATATGCTTTAGAATATCATACCCAATCTGGGGATGTTTTTTTATCAGATCAAATTCATGATCTGTTAAATTGACACCTTTATTAATAACATTTATTGGCACTCCTATTTTACCTACATCGTGGAGTAAACTTGCAAACTCTATATCTAAAAGTTCCTTATGTTGCAATTCCATTTTTTTTGCTATTGCAATAGAAAATTGAGTAACTCGTTCACAATGACCTCCAGTATATTTATCCATTGCTTCTATTGAGTTGGCAATAGCCCTTACAGTATCCAAATAATTTTTTTTCGTTTCGTTTAAGTAATACTTTAATTCCTCGTTCATTATATTTGTTTGAATATATAGTTCTTTAATTTCTTGTTTTTGTTTTTCAATCTCTTCATTTTTTTCTAACAATTCTTTAATTAATTTCATTAACGAGCTAATCATTGTGTTAAAATTTTTAGCGAGTAACTCAAACTCATCATTTGTATTTATTTCTGGTTGATGATCAAAGTCACCAAGATTTATTTTTTTCATAGCATCAATCAGTAAAGTAACTGGTTTATAAATTATTCCAGATATAAAAAGTCCAATTAAAATTGCAGCTACCAAAGAAAATGTAAACACTGAAATAAAAATTAAAAGATTTTTTTTAAGTTTATCCTTTAGATCATTATCATTATAAATTATTTCTATTACGCTTACTTTATTTGTACCAATTGCATTTTCCATAACATAAGGAATATATCTATAAAAATATTTTTTCCCATTTATTGTATTTATTATATTTATTTTTTTCATTCTATCAATCGATTGTTTCAAATAAATCAAATGATCCTTTCTTATAACCTTATTATTACCATTTTCATTATTATAATAAGCTTTTCCAGTACCATCATATAGAGAAACATCAGTTATTATACTGTTAGAATGAATTATATTTTTAGAAACTTTGTCAAAATTGAAATCTTTTAAAATATATAAATATTTATTAAGATTTACACCTATTTCTACAATGTATTTACCGTCTTTAGTTGGTTGGTAAGAAAATTTTTTTACTTCATTTTTAACGATAGTTAAATTTAGTCTATCACTTACAAAGTTTTTATTATATCTAATATTATCTAAAATTTTAATAAAATTTGGAAATTTATTAAAATTTAATCCAAAATCATCTTTATCTGTTGTATATTCTATAATATTATTATTATTAATAAAATAAATATCATATCCAGTTAAATCTTCAGTGTATTTATTTAAGTTAATTTTTTTTATATCTTTTGTTTTTTCGTATTCTTCTATAATTTTTGTTGTTATAGATTTCATATTTTCTTCAAAACTACTTTCCAATATAGAATATGAACCTTCAGCAAATTTTATAGACTCAATAGTTTTTTGTTCTAAAATTTGTTGAGTGTTTATATTTTGTTCGTTTAGAATGTTTCTTGTATAAAAAAATTGGATTATGCCAAAGATTGAAACTACAATAAATGAGAGTATTAAAGTATAGATTATTACTTTATATTTAAACGGAAAAAATGTTTTATCATTTTTCATAAAGTCCTTCTAAAAAAGCAAATAATAATTTTTAGCATATATTAATAAAATTTTTAATTAATTTAGAAAAAAAGACTTTTTGTTTATTCATAATTGATTGACTATTTACAAAATACTAAGTATATTACTTTATTTGTCAATTTACAATAATTTTAATAACAAAAATATTTTTTAAAAATTTATATTTTTGGTTTAATAAATCCGAAAATATAACACAGATGAATATTGATTATATCGGATTGACACAGATTTTGTGGCTTTGAATTCAAAATATTTATTTTTCTTATATTTTAATCTGTTTTATATTATTAATTAGTTGAGGATTTTTTTTTGATAACAAAATTTAAAAAGATATTTTTTTACATTCTAAATTTTATAATATTAATTCTTTTATTCATAAATGCAGACTCTATAACAGGAGCTACTGAGCCAATAGAAACAACAACTACAATGGCAATTATTACAAAAACAACCACAAGTACGATAGTTACAACAACAACAACTACTACTATTGAGAAAAAACAACAAAAAAACGATGTTGACTCTATCACTGGTGCAACTGATATAATAGAAACTACAACAACAAGTATCGAATCAACCACAAGTACAACTACAAGCACGACAACAACAATCGCTTATGATACAAAAGATAAAAATATTCAACCATATCAAGAAAACCAAAAAACACCTAAAAAAAATGTAAAAATAGTTAAAATCGGCGAAGATGACTATGAAAAACGACAAGAAAAAGTTATAGAAACAAAAAAGGAAGAAAAACAAGATGTTGATGCTATTACTATGGCATCAGAAATCATTGAAGAAAAACAAGAACAAAAAATAAAACCAAAGAAAGAAGATAAAGAAGAAAAATTAATTGAGCCAAATAAAGAGCAATATGTTAAAATTCCTGAAAATAAGATAAAAATAGTTAAAATTGCCGAAGATTATGAACTAACAAAGGTAAAGAAGAAAGATATTGTAAAAAAACAAAAAACTAAAGATACGAGTAACGACGAACAAATAGAAGAATTTATTGTAAAAAATCCAAATGATAAAAAAACAAATATGATCATTTTTGAAAACTCAAAAGAAGATATTCCTCCTTTCTTAGGTTATGAATTAGAAGAAGAGCAAGTGATCGAAAACCGATATTATGAGCTCGAAAATTTTAATCCAAAAACAGTAGATGATTTTTTTCTGGCAAAACCTAAATTGACTTATGATAAAAATAGTATTATAATAAAAAGCAAAATATTTATTTCACCTGAAATCGGAGAGCAAATTTTTAATAAATCATATAATTTATTTAAAAATGGACAAATAAAGAACTCAAAATTGATATTTTTAAAGTTAATTTATTATAATTATAGAATATTTGATTCTTTTTACCATATTTCTTTATGTCTATATCTCGAAAAGGATTATAAAAATGCAATTGAGTATTTAAATTATTTAATTTCAATCTCACAAACAGATAATGCAAATAAAATTAGTTTATATTATTTTCAAATTGCAACAATTTATTACGAACAAGAAGATTATAATAATGCTATAAGAAATTACAACTTATCATTAAATAAAGATAGCAATTTTAGCAGAAATTATAATGGACTTGGGCTTTCCTACTACAAACTCGGCAATGTAGAAAAAGCCTTAGAAAACTGGAAAAAAGGAATGGAATTGGGAAATAAAGATTCTGAATATAATTATAATTGGTTAATTAAAAAGATAAAATAAAAAAAAAGCGACATTTGTAAATGCCGCTTTTGTGTTACTAAAATATTTGGTGTATTAGTTTATTTTTTAAGTTTTTTCTGTATATCGTACAAAATATTTAGAGCCTGAATTGGAGTCATTCTTTCAATATCGATAAATTTTATAGATTCGACTATTTCATTTTGTTTTTTATTTTGAGGTTCTGCTTCAAAACTAAATAAATCAAGTTGACCTTTTTTTGGTTCTATCATTTTTTGTTCTTGTTTATTTTCTAATTGGTTTAGTAAAACCTCTGCAAAAGCAGTAACTTCTTTTGGTAAACTTGCTAATTTTGCAACATGGATACCGTAACTTTTTTCTGCTGGTCTTTCAACAATTTTATGTAAGAATGTAATGTTTCCTTTTTCTTCCAACACATCAACAGATAAATTTTTAATGCCTTCATTAGAAGATAATTTTGTAAGCTCGTGATAATGAGTTGCAAAAAGTGTCTTTGCACCCAAAAACTTTTTATTATAAATATATTCTAAAATAGCCCAAGCAATAGCAAGCCCATCATAAGTACTCGTTCCTCTACCAATTTCATCCATAATAATTAGGCTTTTTGGTGTGGCATTTCTTAGAATATTGGCAGTTTCTATCATTTCAACAAGAAAAGTAGATTGTCCTCTTGCAAGATTGTCAGAAGTGCCTATACGAGTAAAAATTCTATCAACAATCCCTATTTTTACATCATCAGCAGGTACAAAACTCCCGATTTGAGCCATTAATACAATCAAAGCATTTTGCCTTAAATATGTTGATTTACCCGCCATATTTGGACCTGTGATTATATATAGATAACTTTTTTCTGTGTCAATGTTCAAGTCATTTGGAATAAAACTATCAAGTTCAAGTCTTTTTTCTACAATTGGATGGCGACCTTCTTTTATGTAAATATGTTCAGAATTATTTATTTGAGGCATAATATAGCGATTTTTTAGGGCTACTTTAGCAAAAGATAGATAAACATCCAGTTCCGCAATTAATTTTGCATTATTTTGAATTAATCCAATATTTTCAAGGATTTTATTTTTCACATCGATAAAAATTTCTTTTTCTATTAAATTTATTTCATCCCTTGCAGTCAAAATTTTTGATTCATATTCGCTTAGTTCTTTATTTGTGTAACGGCAGACATTGACTAATGATTGTCTTAAAATATATGTATCAGGAAGACTTTTTGATTGAAGTTTTGATATTTCAAAGAAATAACCTATTATTTTATTGTATTTTA
>MIAN01000019.1 GCA_001829125.1 Spirochaetes bacterium GWB1_27_13
ATAATAGAAACAGTCGAAGAAATTGAGGAAGCATTTACATCTGTATCACAAAAACCAGTTATCGTAGGACTTGCAAAAAAGGCATCTTTATATAAATATTGTGGAATATCGTTAATAATTAAAGAAATATTTGATTTAATCAAAAAACCACCCCAAAATTTGCTGGAATTGGCATTTAGTTATTAATTAGAATTTTGAGTTGAAATTTTTAAAGATTTTAACCATTGAATCACATAAAATTTATAGAAATTTTATTGAATGGTTAAAAATCTTATCTTAATTTTCTGAGTAACAAATAATCTTACTTACTCTCAATAACTTCAACTCCTTGCCAATTTTCTCCAACTCCGTTTTTTATAAAACTTGCAGTTCTTTCCATATATATTTTATAAACTTTATCGTCTGGATTTTTATTATTTAAATCAAAAAATATTTTATGGGCTTCACTAAATTCTTTTTTGTAAAAATGAGCCAAGGCATTTAAATAATCACTTTTATTATCTATTTTATTTTTTATAAGTTCTTCAGTATCACCATCAAATATTTCATATATTAGTACTGGAATATTCTTACCTTTTACCTGCACTTTATCAAGATACCTATAATGATAAATATCAACATTTTGTACTTTTTTTAATGACGGTTCGCTTATAACAATAGAGCATCCATACATTTTTGTTAAACCTTCGAGTCTTGAGGCAAGATTTACATCATCAGAGATAACAGATACATCCATTCTTTCGTGTTCGCCAACAGTACCGAGCATGAGTTTAC
This sequence comes from Spirochaetes bacterium GWB1_27_13, assembly GCA_001829125.1. GTDB lineage: Bacteria > Spirochaetota > GWE2-31-10 > GWE2-31-10 > MWDO01 > GWC1-27-15. The sequence continues at coordinate 775 of MIAN01000019.1, forward strand.
CGCTATGGATTCCAATACCAATGCTAATAGGAGGGTAACCGCTTTTATTTCTATGATAATTATATTCTCTAACTTTATCCAATATAGAAATAGATGAATTAACAGCATCTGTTACACTTGTTGGGAATAAAGCCATTATTGCATCGCCTATATATTTGTCGATAAAACCATTAAATCTTCGTATTTCAGGACCAACTCTTTTTAGGTAAGAATTTATAAAATTAAAATTTTCTTCTGGTGTCATCTGTTCGGATAGAGAAGTGAATGATCTTATATCACTAAATAGAATTGTCATATCTTTTTGGACTTGATCGCCAAGTTTTACATCAAGAATACTTTCTTTATCAAGATACCGTAAAAAATCTTTTGGTACAAATTTACTATAAGAAATTAAAAGTCTTTCGAGTTTAGAACTATAATTTTGGATTGTTGAAGCCATATTATTAAAACTAAAACTTAATCTACCTATTTCATCATTTGATTTTAAATCTGCTCTAACATCAAAATTTTTATCACCAAATTTTTGTACTACTCTTTCAAGATAAATTATTCCTTTTGTAAATAGTGTTCCCAAAATTATTGAAGCAAGGAGAGCAAGAAATTGAGCCACAATTCCTATAAGAATAAATATAAAAGTAACTTCTTTTAATACAGCACTGACATTACTATCTGCCATATCAAGCCCCAAAACAGCAAGTAAAGTTTTACTATCCTCATCAAAAATTGGTGCAAAACCACTAATTGATCTTACCTTAAAAACATCATCATATTCATAATCTTTGTCAACAACTGCCTTTTTTTCTTTAATTACCAATTTTGCATTCTGAAATTCTGTAATGTCAAATTCTGAGTTGAATGAAGAAATTTCACCTTCTTCAAATTTAGCCCCGCCTTTTTGTTCTTCAAGGAGAGTTAGAGCATCGGCATCAACAACATATAAAGCCTTATTTTCATCATCTGTTGGGCAAAAGATATAGACATACATAATAATTTTTTTTTCTATATCTCTTATTACATTTAATTGATCAGAAATTATTTTGTAATCGGAAGAATAATTAACATTCACAAGATCGTCGCTTGTTAAATCTTTATCCATAAAAGCTAATAGGTTTTTTAAAGAATCTTTATTTATTAAACTGCTACCTATTTCTGTAAGATTTCTTACTCTGCCTTGTAATTCGTAAAATAATTGTTTATTTACAATACTATAAGCAGAATAAGAAAGAAAAAAAGACAGAGTTGAACTCAATATAAAAAATGTTATAATTATTTTTATCCTCAAGCCAATGGCAATTTTGACTTTTGGTATATCCATTTCTTTTTTCATAAAAATCCTCTATTTTAATTATAGAACTTTTTTTAATTTTTGAGCAAACTTCTTTTGAAATTTAAACAAATTATTCATCATTCTTCAACTCTCGTATTTTTACTTAACAAACTAAAGAACACAACGCAAACTAATGTAAGCACACCTATTATAATAACACTCTTTGAATAGCCAAAACCAGTAATTAAAATACCAGCCATTAGTGGCACTATTATAGAAACTAATTTTTCATAAGTTGTATAGATACTTAAAAATTTGGCTTCTCCTATATCTCTTGCTTGTTTAGAGGAAGTTAAATATGATTCTTCAACAGCATCTATTATTGTTGTACCAATACCAATTCCTATTATTACTATTATAAATATGATGATGCTATCAGACACTAAAAAGAATAATAAGAAAATTCCACTTATTAGGTTTCCAATTATTATAAACAATCTTTCATTTTTATATTTATCAGAAAGTCTACTCACTAATGGAGTAAATAAACTTAATGCTCCATAAAGAGTAAGTAACCGTCCAATATTTGCCTGTGATACGCCTTCATTATTCATATATAGCGGAAGTATGTATTGAAAAAGTCCAACAAAAGAAAGTTGGTAAGGAATACTCGAAAAAAACAAATTCGCCAATAAACTTCGATTTTTAAAAATATAAACAAGGTCTTTTATATTAAATTTTACTTGTAATTTTTTGTGAATTTCTGGTAGTACTGTCTTAATATTAAAATAAACAAAAAGTAAAAACAATACAGCAAATATAGCAGTAATAAACATTGCAACCCTAAACCCAAGTCTATTTGCAACAACACCACCGATAGATATAGCACAAATTGTAGCAGATGCAAACCCAGCAGACCAATTACCAAACCCTGTTGTTCTTGTATTTGAGGAAGTTGTCTGTACTATCAAAGAAGTACTATTAGTTATACAACCACCGTATCCAAGTCCTGCAATAAATCTTGCTATTGTAAGAATAAATATATCATTAGAAATCACAGAGATTATCGTTCCTATAAGATATAAAGCTCCAGAAAAAATGAATATTGTTTTTATAGAAAATTTATGTGCTAAAAAACCAACTATTGGTATAAAAATTGTTATACCAATAAGATAAGAAGATATAGGAATACTTAATATTGTTTCTTTTGACATGTTAAAAAGATTAAAAGCATTTATCTCATATAAATCTTTAATAAACATTGGTAAAAAAGATACTGGAAATAATGCTGCGAAGAAAAATATAAAAGCAGTAAATCTAATATTTGTTAAATTTTGAGTGTCTATTTCTTCTTGAGGCAAAATTTCACCCTGTTTATTTTGATTACTTAAAAATAAGTATAAAAATCCGAGTAGCTCAAAACTAAAAACTAAAGAAACAACAATAATAGTAATAGTATCAAGTAATAAATCAAATATTTTATCATTAATTAATTTTTGATTTATAAGAAGTGAAATAAAACCAACTTGATTACCTTTTTTATAAATAGGTAAAAGTTTTTGATATGGTTTCTCAACTAAACCTATTTTTACTTCACTCTCACTTAGTGTTACAGAAGCATCTTTTTCTAACATACTATAAACAATATTATTATTTACTTTGTATAAAACATTGCCTATCATATCAGTTATTGCAATTTCCTGACACTCTGGGTTATTTCTTAATTTTTCATTTAGTAAAACTTCAACTCTTTTTAATTTTTTTATAGAAAGTCCCATATCCAATACATTTTCTATTTCTTTTTTTATAACATCAGAAAGTGTTTCTATATTAGAATCAAATACAGTAAGAAATGTTTTTTCAAAATATTTATTGGTAAAAAAACTATAACTGAGTAAAGATATTATAAATATTATAAAAATAATAACAAATATTGGTCTCTTTTTATTTTTTAAATTTTTTTCTATTTTATTTATTGTAAAAAATAATAAAACTAACAATAAAAAAGAGCCAATCAAAGTAAAGATAACATATCTTAAATTATCATTAATCATTGCATTTACTTTAGAAGTAATGATATTTTTATCAAATTCCAGGTAAATTGCACCTACAATGTCCTTTTTGTTATAAAATACTGGCAATCCTATAAAATAAGACTCTTTTTCGAGAATTGTTTTTGTATCGTAAATGTTATCTTCTTTAAATTGTGGAATAGTTTTAATAGGAATATTTTTTTCAACAACATTTGCATTTGTACTATATAAAACTTTTCCTGATGGCAATGTTATAAAAATATTTTTAATATTTGAATCTTGAGAAAGTATTTTGCTAAAAACTGTATCTGTTCCACTCAATCTATAAATTGGTTTACCAAAATTTACAGACCTTTCTATTTGTCTTTTTACTTCATTTGAAACAATTCTATACTTTGAAACCAAAGAGTCAGTAAAAGTTTTTTCAAAAGAAGAAATTCCTAAAATAAAATTTAACAACTGAGCTATAATTAATATTATAAATGCACCTGTAATTAATCCTAAAACAATATTTTTCTTCATAAAATATCCTTATTCTATTGTAGTATAAATTTCATCAGAACTTGCTAAAATATCTATCGGGACATCAAAGTCTATTATATCAGCCGCTTTTAAATTTATTGCTATGTGTGGCACTGCTTCAAAAAGTTGATTTAAACTTCGTGGTTTTTTACCTTTAAAAATATAAACTATATTTTTTGCATCAAAAATTCCTACTAATATTAGTTCACTTTCTGACTCACCAAGTAAAGCACCTTTTTTTACAAAATCAGAGCCATCCATTGCAAAAGTTGGTATTTTATATTGATTTATTATTTCCATAATTTTTGGAATATTATCAATTGTAAGACCAGCTTGTATTGCAAGATAAATAGCATCAACTTTTGGACAAATTTCTTTTACTGCAATTAGATATTGTTTTTCTACTATTGGAATATCTTTTTCATCAGCAGGGTCGCCCATAACATTAGTATTTCCAATAATTTCAAATTTGTATTCTTTTGCAACTTTTTTAATGTCTTCAAGACCTGCGTAACTTCTACCTACCTCTGTGTCTTCATAAATTATGCCAACTTTTTTAAATTTTACAACATCGTAAAAAAGTTTTGCTTGTCTTATGTACATATAAGGGTCACATCTAACAGTCAAAAACTCTTTTCCAGAATCTTCATAAGATTTTGAAATGCCTGCCCCTATTGGGTCAGATATAGAATCAACTATTACTGGTATTTTATTTGTTTCTGGAAGAGAAGACATTACTCTACTTGCCGAAGTTCCCAAAGAAATTACTAAATCAACTCCGCCTTTTTCAGAAATGATTTTTTTAAATTTTGGATTTTCTGCATTCGCCTCATCCCAGTCAAAATCAAAAAATAAATCTTCAGAAAATTCTATATAATCACTATAATTTTGTTTTTTTAACGCTTTTATTATTTCTAAAGCAGAAATTTCATTTTCTTCTGGTAATTTAACCTCGTTCATCCAGCCAATGGTAACAAGACCACCTAACATTGATTTTAAAATTTTAACATAATCTTTATAAATACCACTTTCTACAACTGCTATTCTAAATTTTCTATTTCCTTCCTTTAAAAATGGCTGTAAATCAGTATCCTCATTATTTTGAGAATCTTTTGAAATATCAACAACTTCCTTACTTTCTTTTGTAATAGAAGTTGTAGTTGTGGTTTCATAAGTCGATTTTCCACAACTAAATAAAGCAACCAAAAATATAAATAACACCGCTTTTTTCATAAAAACCTCCAAAAATTTATATATATATTCTTTTAACAAAGGGCGAAAGCATAGTATAGGCAATTCCGTTGTAATTTGAATGAAAATCAACAAAATCACCAATACCAAAATTAGCCTCATCATCTGTAATATCAATTACAATATGATTGTGAGTTGCACCCATAATTTTTATTTTTTCGTCGCAAGGATTAATTGTAGAAATTGGAGCGACTAATTCTCCAAAATCTAAAATTGCTCTTTTTC
>MIAN01000020.1 GCA_001829125.1 Spirochaetes bacterium GWB1_27_13
GGTTTTAATATAACACAACCCAATGGTGGAACAACAACATCAATAGAATAAGGCATTCCAAAAGAGCCTTCTTGCATTGAATTAACTCCTCCATTATTACCACAATTACTACCGCAATATTTCAAAGAATCACTATTAAATATCTCTTCATAGTAGCAATTTTCTGGTACACCAATTTTATAATTATATCTTGGTACAGGTGTAAAATTCACAAGGAAAACTAAAAAGTCAAAAGGATCATTTGATCTTCTAATAAAAGAAACAATGCTATTATCAGAATCTCCCATATTAATTCCAATAAATCCTTCTGGAGTACAATCTTTTTCCCATAAAGATTTTTCTGTTTTGTAGATAGTGTTTAAATCTCTAATACATTTTTGTATTCCTCTATGGTAATCAAAATCAAGTAAATGCCAATCAAGACTTTTTTCAGCATTCCATTCTTCAAATTGAGCAAACTCTTGTCCCATAAATAAAAGTTGTTTACCAGGGTGCCCCCACATATAACTATATAATGCTCTAAGGTTTGCAAATTTTTGCCAGTAATCACCAGGCATTTTGTTAATCATTGAGCCTTTTCCATGCACAACCTCATCATGTGAGAATGGAAGAATAAAATTTTCACTCCACGCATAAATAAAGCTAAATGTTAGCTCACCGTGATGATATTTTCTATGAATTGGTTCTTTTTGTATAAACTCTAAAGTATCGTGCATCCAACCCATATTCCATTTAAAACCAAAACCTAACCCATTAACATAAGAAGGTTTTGTAACGCCTGCAAAAGATGTCGATTCTTCAGCCATCATTAAAACGCCAGGGAAATATTGATGAATTATAGAATTTAAATGTTTAAAAAATTCTATTGCTTCAAGGTTTTCTCTTCCACCAAATTCGTTTGGTACCCATTCGCCTTCTTTTCTACTATAATCAAGATAAAGCATAGAAGCAACAGCATCAACTCTAAGTCCGTCAAAGTGAAATTTATCAACCCAATATAAAGCATTAGAAATTAAGAAATTTTTAACTTCCATTCTACCATAGTTAAAAATTTTTGTGCCCCAATCCATGTGTTCGCCTTTTCGAGGGTCTGCATGTTCATATAAAGCAGTTCCATCAAATTCAATTAAACCATGTTTGTCTTTTGGAAAATGTCCTGGTACCCAATCAAGAAGAACGCCAATTCCAGCTTGATGGCAGCTATCAATAAAATATTGTAACTCATCTGGTTTACCAAATCTACTTGATGGAGCAAAATAGCCAGTAACTTGATAACCCCAAGACCCATCAAAAGGATGTTCTGAAATAGGTAAGAGTTCGATGTGTGTAAAACCTAAGTCTTTTACATAAGGAATAAGTTTATCAACAAATTCTTTATATGTTAAAAATCTATTTCCTTCTTCTGGAACTTTCATCCATGAGCCAAGATGAACTTCATAAATACTAACAGGTTGATTTAATAAATCTCTTTTAGACCTTTCACTAAGCCATTTTTCATCATTCCATTTATATTCTTCAAGTGTATAAACAACTGATGCTGTTTTTGGTCTAACTTCAGCAAAAGTTGCATAAGGGTCTGCTTTTTCAAGTAATTGACCACTTTTTGATTTTATTTCGTATTTGTAAACTTCACCTTCTTTTAAGCCAGGTACAAATGTAACCCAAACACCAGCGTCTTCGAGTAATGACATTTGATTTCTTCTACCGTCCCAGCTATTAAAATTACCAATAACACTAACTCTTTCAGCATTAGGAGCCCAAAGACTAAAATAAACACCTTTTTTACCGTCTTTTGTCATTATATGAGCGCCCATTTTTTCGTAAATCTTATAGTGTTGAGACCTGTTAAATAAATATCTATCAAATTGTGTAACGCCATCAACCCATTCTTCATAAGGGTCGTCCATTTCCCAATCTTGTCCATGAAAACCTATACATTTTAATTTATAATGAAATCTTTCTGATCTATTCCAAACTATTCCTTCAAAAAGACCGTCCTGATGAATTCTATCCATTTCCCACTTTAGTTTTGTGTCTTTTTCATCTAAAATAAAAATTTGTTTTGCATCTGGTATAAATGCTCTTACAGATAGAACTGTTTTTTTCTTTGTGTTGTCATTAGGGTCTCTAACTTCCACAGGGTGCATACCAAGGATATACTGCGGTGCTCTATGGTTAGAATTTACTATACCGAAAATATCGGCTGGATATATCGTGGTTATCATTTTCTTCCTCCATGTAATAAACTATTAATTTACATTATATATATAAGGTAAAATTAGGTCAATGTAATTATACAGAAAATAAAAATTAGTAGATTTTTTTAATGAAATTAATATTTTTTAATACAAATCTAAAAGCGACATTCACAAATGTCGCTTTTATTATAGATAAGAATGACTTTTTTAAGCATGAGAAAATTTATTTAACTTTCATTTGTCCGTTTTCTTTTATTTTGTTTGCTTTAGAAAGAATATCTTCAGAAACATTAATGCCAATTTGTTTTGCTACATCAAGATTAATCAATAAATCTAAAGATGAAGCCTCTGTCAAATATTTTGTTGGCAAATCCTTAGTTTTTTTACCATTAAGAATATCAGCAACAAGTTTGCCTGTTTCTATCCCTATTTGATAATAATTAAACCCATAAGCTGCAATTATATCAAAAGTTTCGGCAGAACTCGGATCAGCAGACATTACAGGAACTTTTTTCTTTAAAGCAACATCTGTTACAGAATTTAATGCAGATACAACAGTATTATCAGTACTTATATAAATTGCATCAACTTTATCAATTATGCTTTCAGTTGCCTGTTTAACTTCACTCGAATTTGTTACAGTTGCTTCGATTACTTCTATGCCAAGTTTAGTACAAGCATCTTTTACAAGTTTTGCAATACTAACAGAATTTGCTTCATTACTTGCATAAATATTGCCAAGTTTTTTAATTGGCTTTATGCTATTAATCATTTTGATTTGTTCTTCTACTGGAGTCATATCAGAAACGCCAGTTACAAACTCATCACCTTCTGTTGTAGATTTAACAAGTCCTGCACCTTGTGGGTCTGTTACAGCTGAAAACACAACTGGAATATTTTTTAGAGTACTAACCAATGCTTGAGCCGTAGGAGTTGCAATACCAACTGCAACTTTCACTTTTTCAGAGTTAAACTTATTTGCAATCTGTTTTGCTGTACTAATATCACCATTAGCATTTTGCAAATCATATTGAAGATTTGTAAAACCAGCATTTGTTAGTGCATCCTGAATTCCTTTTTCTGTGGCATCCAAAGCAGGATGTGAAACGATCTTTGAAATACCAATAACTATTTTAGAATCACTTTTTTTACATCCAACAAATGAAAATATTAAAGTAGATAAAATTAAAAAAACAAAAATATTTTTCATTACAACCGCCTCTCTTATTAGATTAGCTGATTATATTAAAGGATAGATAAAAGTCAAGAAAAAATTATCAATGATTTAAAATTTTAAAAGTATTTATCATATTAAAAAACTTTTTAGTGTATATTCTACAATCCTTTACTACAAAGTTTCTTTTCTAAACTACTTTTAAACGGAATTGTAATAAAGCAGATTAATATTGCTCCATAGAATATTGTAAGTAAACTTGCAGCAAGTCCTTTACCGATAGCCTCATTATTTCCCAAATTGCAAAGCATTCCGATAATTCCGTAGAATGTGCTTATAAAACCGCTAACAATTATCAATTTTTCTAGAGTTTTAAAGAATAATATTGATTTTCTTAATTTTTCTTCTGTTACATTAGTATTTTTGAAAACATTTTGGAAAGAAGCAAAAATTTCTTTTACAGAAAAATGTGTTAATAACAAAAATGTTGGCATCAAAACCATAATAGCAAAAGATATGCTATCCAAAAAAATAGAGAAAGAAAAGCCACCAAAAAAAATTGATAAAGGGATAATTGAAAAACCAAGTAATAATGGAATAAAAAAGAATTTTTTCATTTTAAATCTCCTATTTCGTCTTTTAAATATTTATTTAAACAAAATAAATTTGTTTCAAAGTTTTTTCTTATATTTTTAGTTCTTTTTAATATAAAATCTTTTGTTATATATATATATTTCTCATTATCATAAGAAAACATTCCAAAAACTAACAAGGCAATCGTTATTCCATAAAAAGCTATACTTTGTACATATTGAAAGAATTTTTGATGCAAATTATTTTTGTATATAATAATTGCTTTATTTTCTTTGTATGGAATCTCTTCTATTTCTTTTTTGTAATAATTTGAGAGTAATTTCTTTATTTTCATTCAAAATCCTCCTTAATCTTTATTTTTATTTCTTTTTTTATTTCAAAAATTTTATATTTAACAGTTCCTATTGGAATATTCATTATTTTGCTTATTTCTTTATATGTTTGGTTTTCATAAAAATATAAAAAATAAATTTGTTTATTTATTTCACTAAAATTATTTATTATTTGGCTTATACTGCTTATTAGTTCGTTTTTAATTATATTATCTTCGATATTTAAATTATTTATTATATTTTCTTCATTGTATTCTTCAAATTGAATGTTTTTCTTTTTTAAATAATCAATACAATGATTTCTTGCGATTGAAAAAAACCAAGTATTAAATGAAAAATTAAAATTATATTTATCTAAATTGTTATAAATTTTTATCATTATGTCTTGTGCCATGTCCTCAATTTTATCTTTATTAGACAAAGATATATTTAAAAAATAAATCAATCTTTTGTAATAATTTTTCCAAATATAATCAAAGACTTCGTTCTTGTTTTGAGAGTTTAATGATTTTATTAATATATTAATTTTTTCTATTAGTTTATTCATATAAATATTATACGATTTTTTTGTAAAAAGGTTGGAGATTTTTTTGGTTTTTTTATAGATGTAATGGATTAGAAAATATTTTTTTGTATCTTTTATCGTTATCATTTGCCATGAATAAAATATATCAAAAAACTTGGTGAAAAGCAAGATTGAGAAAAATATCAACTTGCAATATTAAACATAGATATAGTGGCGTTAAGATTGGCTGTGATTATGATGTTGGGGTGGAGTTGGTTAAATGATACCCAACGAGGCGTCCACAAAAGATTGATGGTTTTGATACAATTACCAGTAGCAACATCCCATATTTTAATAGTCTTGTCGTAAGAAGCGGAAACAATAAGTTTATTATCTTGCGAAAAGAATGCACTATATTAAATAAATCAAGCATAATATTTATCAAATTCTTTGGTGTTTCACCACAAATCAAAAGAGCATCACCAATTGTTTTAATTTTTTGATATTTATATTTATTTATTATTTTTCCAACACTATCATAAAAATAATTTAAATAATTTTTCACATTTTTATCATTTGTTTTAAGCGATTGTTCTGTAAATCCTACAATATCAATTAAAACTAATATTTTATTGAGAGTTTCATAATTTTCATCTTCTTTTTGATTATAAGTTTCAGTTTTTGTATTTTTTTTATCTTTTTCATTATTTTTTATATCAAATAATTGATTTATTGTATCTTCAAAATTAGGTTTTAATTCGAGTATTGTATCTTTTAGCTTTTCGTAATAGATTTGTTCTTCTTGATTTCTCTCAAGGTATTGCAAAAAAGAAGTGATTTTGTTATCATAATTACCATCAAAAATAACTGATTTAATATTAAATTTTCGACAAAGATTATCAAAATCATTTTTCCCCGAAAATGTATCAATCAAAAATTGTTTTATCTCAAAAGTTATCATACACATTCCTACTGATATTATTATACCAGTTTTATCCCGAAATGCAACTTGAAAATATTAATTTATCTAATATTTGGTAAATTATTCACAATAATATTCCATCTCTCATAATATTAATTCCAATAGGTATTAAATTAGTTTAATAATTTTTTTATTTCATCTTCTGATAGACCAGTACATTCAATTATTAAATTTAATGATAATCTTTTCTCAATCATTTTTTTAGCAGTTTCAATTTTTCCCTCAATTTTCCCTTCGATTTTTCCTTCTAGTTTAACATCTTGTTTCAATCTTTCCATGGCTTGAGCAAACATAGTTTTTT
>MIAN01000021.1 GCA_001829125.1 Spirochaetes bacterium GWB1_27_13
TGTAAGGTATATTTATATTACCACTGTCTGCTTATTTTTTAATTTTATAAATTTGTTTTTTATTTTAAGAAATTATTCCAATATTGACAAAATTTTTAATTTAAAGTAGAATGTTTTTATGAAACATAGATTATTTATTGCGATTCCAATTGAAGAAAATATTAAGTCTCTTTTAATTGAAAACACAAAATTACCAAAATTTTATAGGATAACAAAAAGAGAAAACCTTCACATCACCATATCATTTTTGGGTGACACTGAAGAAACACAAATTCCTCAAATAAATTCTATTCTACAAAAAGTCACCCAAAAAGAAAAAGTATTTAATTTATCAATCGATAGTTTTGGGCAGTTTCCTGAAAAAGGACTACCGCGTATAATTTTTGCTACCGGAAGTGAAGGTAAAGGCAAGATAATAAATTTTGCAAATCTTATAAGAGATGATCTTAAAACAATTGGTTTTTATGATGATAAAGATTTTAAATATCACATTACAGTTGGAAGATTAGATGAAAAAGAAAAAATTTTTGGATATGTAAATATATCAAATTTAAAAATAAATGTTAAGATTAACGTTAATAAAGTAATTTTATATAAATCTGATTTAACACAAAAAGGACCAATTTACACAGAATTAAGCCTTTTTAATTTAAATATCAACCAATAAAGATTATAACAATAAAATTCCTATCAAGTCAATAATAATTCTCCTATTATTATTTGTTTTAATTTTTTAAAAAAATTACAAAGACAATTAAGTTATAAGATTGATAAGTCGAAATTTTATTAAATTTAATTTTCTTAGGAAAAAAAATGGCACAAAAACTTACTGAACAAGAAATATCTATTGTTTTAAAAAAAATTAAAAATAGATATGAAAGACTTGTTAAAGATTTTAAAAAACCTCGTTCTTTAGCAGAATCATTTGAAGATAGATATTTAAATTGTCTAAAAAGTAGAATGGATGTTACTGTTTTTTTATTAGCAGAGATTGAAGCTGTTGAAGAAATTATAAAAAAAGAAGAAGATAAAAAGGCATTAGAAGAAAAAGACAAAAATGTTAAAAAAACGCAAAATACCACAATTGCAGATAAAATTTTTGAAGAAAATAGAAAAAAAATTGCAAAATATTCCAAAGTAGAAATTTCATCAGATGCAGATGAAGAAATAGAAAGACTAATTGGCGGAGTCAGAGAATTTATAAATAATTATCTTCCAGCAATTTATTATATTTATAAAGATAGAAGACAAACACAGGATGGCGATCAGATAAATAAGTACTATCAAGAGTTTATAACAAAATATGATTACAAGGATGTTCCTCCAATTACAAGAAAATATATTGCGGCTTTTTATAATACACCACGAGATTTAAAAAAGATTGATTACGAACATAGACTAATAGTGCAAGAAACAGCTTTTCTACTTAATGATGTTTTAGAAACTTTAGAAACTATTATAGTTAAAGAAGAAATTCCTTTTCCAGAAAGAAAAATTATTATTCCAAACAACGTTTCAAAAAAAGATTCTGAAAATTGGTTTTATGAATACTTTAATGGACTTACATATAAAGAAGGAATGAAAAAAGTTTATAGTTTTTTGAGAGATTTAGTGTTAGATTTTAGAATAAAAGATATAAAAAGGGGATAATAAACAAAATTACGCCTTAATTTATTTATATTGTATGATATTTTATATACCTACTATAACTGATTTTAACTAATCTTAGTTAATAGTTGGTATAAATTAAAAAAGCGGCATTTATTAATGCCGCTTTTGGGGTCTAATGTATTTTTTTTAGTTCTTACGATTATTTATCAAATTCAAATTTAAAATCATAAGCTATTGCTATTTCTTTTGCACCCCAACCAGATATAAGTACCTCGAGTCCTCTAATAGCAACTTCCATTTCAACAGGACCTGCATGTAAACCAAATCCCCATGAGAATGAAGGAGCGTTTGCTTGTGTATTATAGTTAAATGCAAGTCTTAATGGAAATTTTAATTTATTATTTCCTGTTTTTGGAGTAAATTCTACACCAGTAGATACATTAAATGTTGCATATTCTCCATTTATAGCTCGTTGCAAGTCAGTTACAGATATATCACCTGCGATTAAAAGATCAAAATATTTATGTTTTACAGGGGTTACTAAAACTCCAAGTCTAAAACTTGTCGCAGGCATCCAGCCATAACTAATCAATTGTGATTTAGTATTCTTAAAACTGTTTAGTAAATTTGTGCTAATATTTTGAACATCCATAATGTCTAAATCAACAGCAGTTTCTATCTGGTTAGCACTTAAAGCAAAAAAACCCAAATCGGTTATACTAAAACCAACCTTTACGAATCTATTAAATTCAAGAATAAAACCCATGTCAAAGCCAAATCCCACTCCACCTGTTCCAGATTGAAAAGGAATTGGTGAGTTTGGAATTAGAGTAAAAAAATTAGGAGCTATTCCACTAAAAATCATCTTAGGGTTTAATTTTAATCTGTAAGAATAAATTCCATCAGCATTAGGGCTTCCTTTATAAACAGAGCCTTCCCCTACGACATTAGCAAAGAATGTTGGAATATATACGTGACCTGTAACTCCTGCATAAATTGCATTAAAAAAAGGCATTGCTTTTTCTAAAAATCTTACTCTTGTACTTAAACTAAAATTCAAATCAAAATATTGCATTGCAGTAGCACTTATTTTTGCATTAATACCTTTTTCAACATCAAGTTTATCAAAAACTGTCTGAAAAATTGATTTTGAAAGACTTGCAGTTATATAAGTTTTTGGTAAAAAAGAAAATGAAAATCCATAATCCTTAGTTTTATAAAAAAACATAAAATTAAACATGCTAAGATCAAAACCTAGGTCAAACCCATTTAGGTCTGGCATTAAACTCATCTTGGTTTTTACAAAATCAGTTATATCTCCATTATTTGTTTTCATTAAATTAAAGACTTTCAACAAATCAGAAGTTGAGAGTGTATTGTTATACACTCTTATTCCACTCGAACCAAAAGCATTGAGTCCCCATTTTTTTTCTGTCATATAAATACCAGCAGGATTATAAAGCATTGCCTCAAAACTATCTGCGACAGAAGTATATGCTCCATTCCAACTAACGGATTCAGCAGTTGTAAGAAAATTTAGTGAGTTTATCTGTAAAGATACAGTTGTTACTACTAGTGTTATTAGAAATATTTTTAATTTCATTAGATTTCCTTTCGTTATTTTATTAATGCTCCAAGGTCTATTTTGGTTTTACCGTAAATATTTACTTTTGCTTTTAAAAAGTCGTTATTTGTAATAATTATAGGTTTATCGATAGCATTTTGTTTTAAGTTTATTTTTAGACTCATGTATATTTCTTTTGAATCATTTATAAATTTAATCAAATCACCATCAAAAGTTTTGGTAGTACCAGTATTATCTATATAATTAAAATTTTTATTTACACCAAGTACTAAATTAGAAGTTTTGCTTCCACTCGCATAATAAAGACCATCAGGAGTTGTCGAAATATCCCCAGAATTAATTGTAACAGCACTGTTGCCAAGCAATAAAGATACTGTTTTTATATTAGCCGCATCATTTGGCTCTGCTATCAAATCAAATGTGAATGTTACACCAAATGGGAATCTGTTTTCTATATCCATATTAATGTTAAGAGTATCTATATCACCAATAGGTATTTGTTTTGTAATATCACTCGTTATAGGAAGTTTTGGCGGGTTCATCAATGCTTTTAGTACATCAATATCATCTGTTGTATCATAAAATTTAAGTGCCATCGGTACTGTAATAGAAGTATTAAGTTTAACTAAATTTGGTTTAGAAAAAATACTAACATCCAAAGAAATATCATTACTACTTCCTGCAACATCAATTACTTTAGTAAAATAAATTTTATCTGCTATTATATTTTTTGTTGGGTTTGTTAAAGAATTTGGTTGTTGTAAGAAACCACCTATATTTTGTAGTTTTTTTGAACTATAAGTATTCCCATTTATTAAAAAACTTTCAGAAGTTGGAGGTGCATCATTAACTAATGTAGGAGATAAAACTTGATAATCATCTGGTATTTTATTAATATCAGCATTCATATCAAAATAAGAAATCAATCCACCATCCCATTGATATTTTGGTAATGTATTATCAGGTATTGGATCAAGTGTATTATTAAAACCTGATTGACCTGGCAGATTCTTATAATTTGTTTTATCTTTTGGATTAAACATTTTTGTTAAATCAATACTAAATGGTAAATCATTCGTTACATCGAGGTTCATAGTCATATTTTCAACAGAAAAAGAGGAAGTAAGTTTATTTTGGAGTTTAGTCATCTCATCAGTAGCATCAGTAACGGATTTATTAAAAAATGATGTTAAATTAGTTATTTCACTAAAATTAGTTATACCCATATCAAAAGTAATAGGATACAATTTACATAATATATAAACTTTATCACCCAAATCTACTTTTGCTTCAAGTTTTAGATTAAGAGTTCCGCCTAAACTATATGGCATTTTTGGAGTTGGAGAAATATCAGGAAGAGGAAAATTAAGAAGATTAAAAGTTGTATAATCAAGTGCCTTTATTTTAATCTCTAATTCTTTTATATCAAAATATCTAAAATTACTTAGAGTATTATCACCATCAAAATATAATGGGGCTGGAATAGGTGCAGAAAGAACTAATTCATTAGTAAGTCCATTAGTAAAAGTAGTTTTAGCAAGATCAAGTGAAAAATTTAAATTATTTCCTTCTATGTTAAATTTACTTATATCAATATCACCATTTGCTAATACAGCTTGAGAAATAGTATTCTTTAATAAAGTAAAAGTTAAATAAATTTTACCATTTGGAGCAGAAATACCTTTTAACAACAAATCATTAGAATTATCTGCATTTAAGTCTTTATTTATTGTAGCAGGTTTTGGAGGAATCTGCTTTTCTGGCTCAAGGTCTATTTCAAGATCAAATGTTGCTCCCAAAGAACCAAGGTTATAAGTAAAATAGCCAGTATCTGTCAAAACTTGGGCTGGGTTAGTAATTTGAACAGGTAGGGGCCAAACAGATACAGGGAAGCTTGGTGTTGTATAATTAAATAAATCTGTTGCAAATGTACTATTAAGATCAGACGTAACATCTGAGTTTGCAAAAGAGTCTATTTGAGGAAAATCTATTTTATACTTAATCTGGTATCTACCGTCTGAAAGCTCTTCAAAATCAGCATCTGGCATTTTCTCTTTAATCATTTTTTCTATATCAACAGTCTTTTTTAAAAGCTCATCCACAGATATTGTTTTTTCTATTACTGGAACGTTAAATTCTAAGTCCCATTTAGGTTTTTGTATTTGTGTTGGATTTTTGACAATATCCATCAATTCTGATACTGCACAGCTAAATACAATTAACAAAAAAGTAATAATTAGAATGCTAATATAGAATATTTTTTTTATTCTACTCATAAAAATCTCCTATTTCTATTATAAAAATAATATTTACCAAGATATATATTAACCCATTTTATTTGAAATATCTAATATTTTATAAAAAAGTAAAAAATAATTAGTTTTTTTGTGTTTAAATTTGTATTCTTTGTTCTTAATATTTTTCTTTATTAAAACTGAGAATAAATTAAATAGTTATTTTTTAGATAGTAATTCTAACTTTTTTATAAATTTATATGTTATTTTGTAATTATAATGAAATGAGTTTTTTAATTATATATCTAATATGAACAGTTAATACTTGGTTGATATTGGTTTAACAGTAGTTAAAAAAAATTAAGAGGTGATATTTTATAAAAAACATCACCTCTTAAAATTAAGTCAAAGATACATAAAGTTATCTTGCATACTCTATAAATCGAGCTTCTCTTATAACAGTAACTTTAATTTTGCCCGGATATTTGAGTTCGCCTTCTATTCGCTTTGCAATATCTCTTGCAAGTCCTTCGGCTTTATCATCCGTTGTTGTGGCATTATTTAAAATTACTCTTATTTCTCTACCTGCTTGAATAGCAAATGCTTTTTCAACACCTTCATAGCTTTCTGCAATTTTTTCTAATGCTTCTAATCTCTTAATGTAACTATCAAGACTTTCTCGTCTTGCACCAGGTCTACTAGCACTAATAGCATCTGCAGCCTGAACTAAAATCGATTCTAAACAATTTGGTTCAACATCACCGTGATGACTCAAAATTGAATTAAGAACTTTTTCGGATTCGCCCATTTTTTTTGCAATATCATA
This sequence comes from Spirochaetes bacterium GWB1_27_13, assembly GCA_001829125.1. Taxonomy (GTDB): domain Bacteria; phylum Spirochaetota; class GWE2-31-10; order GWE2-31-10; family MWDO01; genus GWC1-27-15. The sequence goes on from MIAN01000021.1 coordinate 6,257, forward strand.
GCCAGCCTCTGTATGGCTACTGTCTCCATCTGATTGAGACCCTTTTCCAATATCATGTAACAATCCACCCCTTTTTGCTAACGCAACATCACAACCTAATTCAGCGGCGAGAGTTCCCGCAATTTTTGCAACTTCAATAGAATGATGTAAAACATTCTGCCCATAACTTGTTCTAAAATAAAGCCTGCCAATATTTATAATACCTTCAGTAGAGATACCAGGAATACCAAGATTCAATACGGCTTTTTCACCTTCATCATAAATCATTTCATTTACTTCTGCCATAACTTTATTTATGACTTCCTCGATTCTAGTAGGATGAATTCTTCCGTCTGTAATCAACCTATTTAAAGCAATTTTAGCTATTTCTCTTCTTACAGGATCAAAGCTTGAAATTACAACAGCTTCTGGCGTATCATCTATAATAATATCCACACCAATTAAAGTTTCAAGAGTTCGAATATTTCGTCCCTCTCTACCAATGATTCTACCCTTCATTTCATCGTTAGGTAAAGAAACAGTTGTAGTTGTCGCATCTGATGTCGCTTCTGACGCGATTCTTTGTATTGTCGTAACAATAATTTCTTTTGCTTTTCTGTTGGCATTTCTATTTGCTTCTTCTTCAATTTTATTAATTAAAACTAAAGCATCTTTTCTTGCCTCTTCTTCAATCCCTTTTATAAGAATACCTTTTGCCTGTTCTGAAGTTAAGCCAGAAATACGCTCAATTTCAGATTGCCATTTTGATTGCAACTTGGTAATATCATTTACCTTCTCATTATACTCCTTTTCTCTATCTACTACAAGTTTTTCCCTTTTCTCGACATCATTAAATCTTCTTTCAAATTGTTCTTCTTTTTGAATGAGTCGTTTTTCTAATCTTTGTAGCTCTATTCTTCTTTCTTTGGTTTCCTTTTCAAAATTATTTCTTTCCTGAATAAGAAAAGTTTTCGCATCAAGAAGTAATTCTTTCTTTTGCGATTCGGCTTCAAGTTTGGCTTCCTTTAAAATTATCTCGGCTCTATTTTCGGCAGAATTCAATCTATTTTTTGCAATTATAAATCTGATAACAAAACCTATAATGCCGCCAAGGAGGATGGATAAGAGGCCTATCAAAACATATAGCATCCTCGTCCTCCTATGAATACTAATAGTTTAAATAATAAATAAAAAATCGTATGTTGTCAAGTTTTATTAAAGGATAAAAAAAATATTTATGAATTTTTGTAAAATAGAATTTATAATTGAAATTTAAATGGTTTTTTAATCGTAGAATCACACAGAAAAAATAGACCTCAAACCCATTTGTTTTTTATTGTAGAATTTGGATTTTCTTTAAAATAAGTGTCAATTTCTTCTATTATTGCGTCTAATAATTCGCCAGTAAAGCCTTTTTCTTTAATTTTGTTTTCTTTTATAAAATTTGAAACACTATTAACAATTTTTTGGTTTTTACTCTCGTTTTGTATTTTATTTAATATTTTATAAGAATAATTAAAATCTACTTTATAATTTTTTTTGAGTATTTCATAAGCCCTACTGTGAAACCCAGCGTAAGTTAAAATTTCTGCAAACATTAAAGTTTCTTTTTTTGTAAAAGACGAATTTAAATCAAATTTCTTTAATTCTTCCTTTAATTGTTCAATTTTTAAAGATTGATAATTATTAAATAAAATATCAATATTTTTTTCTTCTTTTTGAATATTATTTTTATTTATAGTAAAGTACAGATAAGAAACATAATAGTCTCTAAAATCAGATATTAAAACTGTTGATATTATTTTTTTATTAGAAGTATATGGTAATTCAATATTTTCTTCTTTTAATGGAAATCCAGAATATATTTCTAATATAATACCAATTTCTTCTTTAAATTCAATAATTTTTTTTAATATTTTATTTATTTTTTCTTTTTCATTATCAAAATCAGAAAGTTTTAGAGAGTTTATTATTACAAAATTTATCTTTCTATCAATGATTTGAGTTTTGTAGATAAAATCAAAATCAAAAGATAAAACTTTTTTCTTTGAGTCTTTAAGAGTCGTTTTTATATCTTTTGTGTCAATCCCATTCTCAAAGCAAAAATCTTTTTTTACTTTCAAAAAACTATCTTCAAAAAAACTTGTATTTTTATCTTTATCAACAATAAAATTAGAATGATCTGAGCCGTAAAAATTTAGACTCTCTGGATTTGTTGTGTTTTTATCAAGTTCTATTATTAGATGTAAAAGATACGAAAAAAGAACTGGTTCTATCGACAAACCAGCAAGTGGAAACCATACATACAACTGCTTATTTGTCTTATAAAACTCATATAAAAATAAAATCAATGGATTTCTTAGTTTTGGATTAAAAAAAAGGTTATAAGAAGATGAATAAACAACTATCTCTTCTATTTTAGATGTAAAGAAACTTAATGTCTCATAAAGAGAAATATCGTCTCTAAGCGGGAAGGAGGATTTTTCATAAGAATAAGATTCTTTTTCAAAAACAAGTTTAAAGATAACTACATAAATTGAAGGATAAATCAATGATGTTTTATTTTTTAATATTTTTGAGAATAAAACGCCCCAAAAATTGTAAAAATCTAAATTTAATAGTTCAAAATAAATATTTAGATATTTTTTTAAAAAAGTGTCAGTGTATTCTTTATCTTTTAACACTCTCTGGATTAAAATTACTTCTATCAAAGAGTCAAATCTTTTAAAAAATTCTAAATCCTTCCATTTTGTTTTTATAAAATTATAAATATAATCAATTTCTTTATTTATTAAAAAAGTATCTTCTGATGCGAATATTTTTTTATGTAGTTCTTTAACTAACTTTTCGAATATTAAATCAATATCTTGCATTCTATCCGCTTATACTTTGTTTTACTATACTAATATTTTTTATAATATCAACATTATCTGGATAAATAATTAGTGCCTCTTCCCAAGATTTTATTGAATCATTAAAATTTTTTAACTTATAATCAACATAACCGAGTAAACTCAAAACTTTAAAATTTTCATGCTTTTGGTTAAATTTATTCTTTAATTCTTCAAGAAAGTTTTTTGCAGTAATAAAATCGCCTTTATTTACATGTTCTAATGCCAAATAATATTTATTTACCATTTCTTTTACATTACTTGGTCCCAAATTTATATGAAAATCATCGAGTTTAGAGCATTCAACGTCAATTTTGATACCAGAAGAATTTTCTGTTATGTCTGCTATGAGTATTGTCATATCATCATTAGCAAAAGCAGCCCCTTTAAAATTATTTATATCACTAAATAATTTATCAATAACTTCTTTAGCAGTAATCTCTTTATTTTCAACTAAGATATTTACAAGTCTTTCCTGTCCATAAAATTTTGCATCGCTATCTCTTAATTCAGGGATGCCATCAGTGTATAAAACTATTCTATCCCCAATATCTATCTGCTCTATACTTGATTCGTATTCTATATTTTTACAAAAACCAATAATAGGAGCATTTTGTTTTAATGCAACAAAAGTTCCATTCTTTTTAATTATAAATATATCGTTATGCCCTGCATTTGTATATTGGATTGTTCCTTTTTCAACATCCAAAATTGCGTAGAATGCTGTTAAATATTCCATATTTCCTATAACACTAAATAATTCATCATTGACACTTCTAACAACATCTCCAGAATCTTTTTCATTTTTTGAATTATTAGTAAAAGAAACTTTTGCCATAGTTGTAATTAAAGCGGCAGGCACTCCATGACCGCAAACATCTGCAATAACCATCCCAAGTTTTTTATCTGTAATTTTAAATACATCATAATAATCCCCACCTAAAGCATCCATTGGCACATACATTCCATCAAGAGTAATCTGTTCTATTAGAGGAAAAATTTTGGGTATCATTGCTTCTTGAATTCTTTGAGCCATTTGTAATTCTTTTTTCATCTGTTCATTAGCTATTAAGAGTTCTTTATTTGCTTTATTTAACTCCTCTGTTCTTTTTGCAACAAGCTCTTCGAGGTGTTCACTATAATGTTGTATTGTTACTGCCATATTATTGAAGTTTTCTGAAAGGTTTCCAATTTCATCTGCAGACATAACATCCGCTCTAACATCGAACTCTTTATCAGAAAATCTTCCTACAACTCTATTTAACATAATTATTGGACGTATAATTATATTACTCATCGTCATATAGAGAGAAAGAACTAAAATTATACTTAAGGCTATCGTTTGTAGAATATTTTTTATAGTTATCTGTAACAAAGACATTCTCAAAAATTTATCAGTATAGTAAACTGAAACAAATCCTATTACTTGGTTTTCTTTTTCTATTTTTCCAACGAGTTTAAAATAATATTTATCTAATTGAGTATTGAATTGTTCACTATTTTTGAATGATGTTGTTTTATTATTCTCTTTTTTTATCTCGCCATAATGAAAATTTTCTTCAGTGTCAAGATAAACTGCAATTGCTAAAACATTATCTCCTTTTACTTCAAGTTGAACTACGGTTTTTAAACTTGTTTCTTCAATATTCCAGACTGGTTCTCTTAGGTTATTTGCCAATCTTTTTAGAGTTAAGTTAGCACTATTTGTTAATCCTTCTTTTGATTTTTTGCTTTCACTATAATATTGAAGAACTCCTGTTATTCCAGTAATAATTATTACAACAAGTATAGTAATAAAAGAAATTTTTGCAGATATTGAATTTTTATCCATCATTCTGATCACCATTAATTTATAGTATTATAAAACATAATTTAACATTATTATTTGTTTATATTATATTACTTTTATGTTTTAAGTCAATCTAAATAATTTAAAATATTTATAGATTTTATTTAATTTATAAAAAATGATCAAAATATAATTACCTTTATTTGCTATTTATATAAAAAAACAAGCATTAAATATTATTCTTACGATTGGTAGATAATTTATGATTAATTTATTTTTTTGTGCTTAAATTAGGCTCTTTCTTGCAAAACAAAAAAAATAATAAAATTACAAAAAGGTGTTTCTCGTTTTGAGTTCGCTAAAAACATCGTTTAATAGCATTTATACCTCAAATATTGAGACTTAAAATCTTTTATTCATTTTTTTATGAAAATTTGTAAAAAAAGTTAAAATTTTGTTTACAAAACTCAATTAATGATGTAAATATTATATTGGTGACGCAGCCGTTACCAAATGCTCCTTTTAATAATCTTGAAGCCTTTTAGTTCTTATCACCCTGCGTAAAGATAGACTAAAAGGCTTCCTTTTTTTAAAACTAATCCAAATTTTAATTTATTA
>MIAN01000022.1 GCA_001829125.1 Spirochaetes bacterium GWB1_27_13
ATTGAGGATGAATATTAATTCTTTATAAACCACTGAGAACACGGAGAAAATACATTTTAAAGACTTTTTTCTCTTCTTATCTCTGTGTGCTCTGTGGTAAAATAAGTAATTAAAATTTAAACAATTGTAATTATATACTTAAACGCTTTTAAATGGTCAATATCTAATAAGAGTTGATATTACCCACAATTTGTTTCTTAAAAACGAATTATAGTAGTACTGCGTTTAAGGTATATATTGACAATTTGAACAATTCTCAATATAAGAAACTTATGGGTAAATCAAAGCCCATTGAGTTAAACTAATATATTAAATCGTCGGTAACCTCAAGTTCCTTGGTTAACCAACGCTCCTTCTTTTTTCTTTTCTTTGTGTAAAGAAAAGAAAAAAGAAGCAAAAAAGAAAAGAAACAGGAAAGTTTATGAATTATTCTATGATAGAAGATATATCCATTTTAAATTCTTATATTAAAACTAAAGAAGATATAAAAAAATATTATGAAGAAGGTTTATTTTCATCTTCACAAAAATTTGAAAATTTTTCTTTTAAAAAAGAAATTTTAACTAATGTTGTTAATATAAATCCTCAACTAAAAAAAAGAATGAGCCAAATGTCTTTGGGGGTTTTTTATGTTATGGAAGAAGGACCCGGTGAAAATTTGGCTAACAATGAAGAAATATATTTATTTAGCGGCTTTGCAGAAATTGACACAACTGATAAAATAATTAAAAATATCGTAATAGACGATATGGAACTTGTGAGCCCTACCCTATTTCACAACTCGGTTCATAATACTCCACTTGGATATTACACAATAATTAAGAAAAAACATAACTATTGTACAACTATTTCTGACGGATTAGCGACTAATTTATCTTTTATAAATTACATAAAAAATAAAGTCTTAATTGATGAAAAATTTGTTGTTATAACAGGTGAAGAAACTTCTCCTTTTTTTGAACTTGATCAGAGTGTAAAATTAAATATAGTATCATCTTTTATATCTTATAGAATAACTCCTTTTTGCGAAAAAGGGTTTAAATTTGTTGGAATATTTGATAATTTAGAAGAAATAATAAATAGTAGTATGTTTTTTGATTCAAAATCTTTATTTGTAGATAAAAAATACTTTTATGAGTTAAAAAATAAAACTGATAAAAAAATTTACACAGAATATCCACTAAAACAAGATAATCCGTCTGGAATAATTTTTAGACTCGCACTTCCTTTCTATCTTGATATTTTAGGAAATAGCCTTATAATTGAAGAAATTGAAGGAAAATTCTATTTATTTGAGGTAAAACTTTGAAAACTAACTTCTACTCTCTATTTAGCCAAAATCTTAATTTTTCTCTTGAAGAAAATGAAAAAGAAATTGATAACCAAGAAATATTAAAAAAAATAGAAACATTAAAAAAAAACTTACTAAATATATCAACTAATTGGAAAAATAAAGAAGTTTATTTAGATATTAAAGATAGAAAATTATTTATTTTTATGTTTTTAGCTTTACAAAGTCTTGAAGCAAAAATAGTTCTTATCCCTATAGAAATAAAATCAGAAGATTATATTTGTTTTGATAAAATTTTTATTTCTGACAATAAAAACATAGATAATTTTATATTTATAAACGATGACTTAACATTAAAAGTTGGTAAAAACTTCTTATTTTCAGAATCTATAAATGAAAATGACCATTTATTATACCTTTATACATCAGGTTCAACTGGAAAACCCAAATTAATACCAAAAACCTATCAAAATTTAATAACAGAATTACAAGAATTAAAAAAAATATTTGATATAAAAGAAAATGATACATTCTATTTTACAATACCTTTGTATCATATTTATGGATTCCTTTTTGGATTTTTATTACCTTTATATACAAATTGTAAGCTTATAATAGACTATAATTTTACACCAGAAACAATAGCAGATTTTGTTGAAAAAAAACAAATTTCTTATTTTATATCTATTCCATCTTATTACAAGATGCTTGTAAATTTAAACTTAATAGAAAAGTTTAGAAAATGTAAAATGTTAGTAAGTTCATCTGCTCCGCTTTCTTATGAAATTTCAGCTGAATTTTTTAAAAAAAATATTAAGATAACAGAAGTTTATGGTTCAACTGAAACAGGAGGCATTGCTTTTAGAATCTCTGCTATAAAAAATGATTGGCAATTATTTTCTTATGTAAAAATCATAAATAATAATTGTGATTATTACGAAAATGATGAAAATATTAAAGAATTAATAATTGATTCGCCAGCGATTTATGGTAAAGAAAAATACTATAATACTGGTGACATTGTTAAACTATCAGATGCTAACAAATTTAGCCTTATTGGTAGAAACACAAGATTTGTAAAGATAAGTGGCAAAAGAGTTGACTTACAATATATTACAGAGAAGATAAAAGAATATTTTTATCAAATTTCTTGCCAAAAAATAACAGATGATATTATTTATATTGGTGAAATAGACGAAAAGGTATTTGTAATTTATGAGAATGAGTTTCCACAATCAAACTCCGAAATGAAAAATGAATTAAAGAAACATTTACCTGGTTATGCAGTACCAAGATATTTTTTTAGTATGAAAATACCAAAAAATGAAATGGGAAAAATAAATAAGAATAAAATAAACGAAATAGTTTTAAAAATACAGGAAAATAAAGTTGAAAATAAATAACGGTTATAAAGACATTCTTACAATTAAAGAAAAAGGTAATGGTAAAGATATAATTATTTTTTCTCCATTGTTCCCATTTAATGAATCATTATTTGAATTATTATTTTCAAAATTGGATATAGATAATTATAAATTACTTTTTTCGATGCCAAATACTTCTTTAAAAATAAAACGAGAAGATTATAATATCGATAATTTTGTCAATTTTTATTATAAATTAATAAACTCTATCGATGATTCTTCTAAAGTGTATTTAGTTGGATTTGGAATATTTTCTGTAATATTTTCTAAATTAATTACCATATGTGATGAAAGAATTTCTTTTTTGTTTTTTTTTGAGCCAGATTTTTCTAATTATGTTTTAATGAAAATATTTGATTCAGAAAAAAGATTATTTTTCAAATTTAATCATTTGGTAAACTTTTATGTAAAAAATAAAAAAAATATTTCTTTTTTTATAAAAAAAGACTTGAAATATTTAAAGTTTTATTATTATAATATGAAAGATTGTTTAGAAAAAAATAAAATTCTAAAAGAATTAGTAAAATTCAAAAACAAAATAAAAATATTTTGGTGTATTATGGAAAAAGAATCCTGGCCTTTGGCTCAAATTCTTTTGGAACAATATGATCTTTTAGTTTATTCTATGAAGAATAATATAATAGAAACAATTTTAAAACCAGATGAGTCTATAATTAATGAAATAAAAAATAGTTTAAAATAATTTTTAAGAAGGGGCTTGACACCTCTAATCATTTGTAATAGACTCACTGAAAATAAATATTAAACACGGGGAGTGTAATATGCTTAACTTTGAAAATGAAGAATTATTAGAAAAAGAATACTTTCTTATGCCAAAAGACGATGAAGATTTTGAAGATGATGATGAAGACTTCGATGATGATGATGAAGACTTCGATGATGATGAAGATTTTGATGAAGAGGATGATGACATAGAATACGAAGGAACTGAAGACTCTGAAGAAGAGGAAGTTGAAGAAGAAGATTTTGATGACGAAGACTTCGACGATGACGATTTTGAAGACGATGATTTTGAAGACGATGATTTCGATGATGAAGACTTTGGTGATGAAGATTTTGATGATGAAGAAGATGATGATTTTGATGATGATGATTACGAAGACGAAGAAGACTTTGATGATGAAGATTTTGATGATGAAGACGAAGATGTTGATGATGATTATGATGATTACGGTGAAGAGTATGACGAATAATTAATTTTTGTAAATAGAGGGTATCTAATAATGAACTGATGATAAAAAAATAATTCATTGGTTCATGGGTACTCTTAGCGTATTTATCAAATAAAGATTTTAAATTATACAATTTACTAAAAATTTTAAAAAAAGATCAAACAAATGGGTTATCCCATTTGTTTGAAAAATTACTAATAATCAATTAATTTTTAATGCAGAATCTATTGCGGCTTGGTTAAACCCAACAATAACCTTACCATTGATGCTTAGTACAGGAACTCCCATTTGCCCAGAAACTCTAATCATATCTCTTGCTTTTTCTTGATCCCTACCTACATCGTAATCTGTAAAACTAACATTCTTTCCTTTTAAATAATTTTTTACCATTGTACAATATGGACAACTTGTAGTAGAATAAACTGTTACATTCATATAAATCTCCTATTATTATAATATTCTTATATTAGAATATACTAATATAATTATTAAAAGTCAACAAAAAATTTAAATAAAAAAAATATTTGACACTAAAGATATTATTTCTTATACTATAACACAGATTAGCACTGATTGTCGCAAATTATCATAGATTAAAGTTTATATATTTAATCTGTTATAGAAATCGTTAGTATAAATAAATTTGGAAAGACTAATGAGTGAAAATAAAGCATTTGAAGAATTAAAGAAAAATTATTTAATATTGCAAAAAAAATTCAATTTTGTTGCTGTTGCTTTTAAAAAAAGTAGAATAGCATTTAAAAGACTTTTAAGAAATTATCTAATTCTTAAGAAAAAATATCTTTTTTTACAAAAACATTCAAGCAAAAAAGTAACAGAATTACTTGATCAAATAAATGAAGAAAAATATCAAATAATTTTCGATCATAATAGAAAATTGATAAATGTTTCTCAAAAATTTCTTGATGAAATAGAAATGGAAAAAAATGAATTTGCCCAGTCTTTTTATATTGATATATTGTTTGAAAAATATTTACCACAAATACGAGGCGGTGCTAGCCAAATTGAAGTAAAAGAATTTCAATTCCCAATAATGATAAAAAATTATATGTTGGAAGAAGAAGAACATATTCATCCTTATCTGTATTTCAAAATTAATGGAAAAGTTCAATATGATCAAAAAAATAGGTTATACTTATATCTTTTAAGTGCCCAAAATATATCAGCAAACGTAGAACTTAATTATTTTCAAAAAACTGATACTTTGATAACAGAACTTTCTTTTACAAACTATACTCTTATGAAAGCAAAAAAAACAATTGAAATGCACAAAATTATGTTAATCTCGCTAATATGTTCTTTAGTTGAAGAATATAATAGAGAAACATCAAAGCATTTACAAAAAATAAGAACATTGACATCTTATCTAAGTGAAGAATCAAAAAGAATGGGACTTATAGAAGTTGATAACTATGATTTGGATGAATATGTAAAAGATATTAATTATACATCAGTTTTACATGATATAGGAAAAATGGGAATTCCAAACCAAATTCTTGCAAAAGATATAAAACTAAATGATGAAGAATTAAAAATAATGAGAACTCATACTAAAATAGGAGCAGAATATATCCAAAAAATAATGGATATTTTTAAAGAGGACGAATCTTATAGTTTATATATAAATTTTCTCAAAATTCCTTATGAAATTTGTCTTTATCATCATGAACGATGGGATGGTAAGGGTTATCCTTATGGATTAAAAGGAGACGAAATTCCGATTTCTGCAAGAATTGTTTCAGTTGCTGATACTTATGATGCGATTAGGGCAAATAGAATTTATACGCATAAAAGAAAAACTCATCAAGAAGCTTTTGATATAATAACAAACGAATCTGGAAAACAATTTGATCCCAAAATAGTAGAAGCTTTTGTTAATATACAAGATCAATTTGAACAAATAGAATATGAATATAACGAAACTTTAAATGTTGTAATTTATTAATATTTTGTTGAATAATAACGATATTAATAATATACTAAAAAGTTTTACCCGTAAACGAGTTTAGTTAAAAAAACAAAGATTTAAATTATGAAAATAGGAGAAATTAATGGCTTACAAACTCAAAAAAGGTATATTTAAAGTAGCATGTAAACATCCCGGTTGTCCTTTTGACGCAGAAATTGAAATAACACAAAATATTATGGGAATGACAGAAGAGGATGTTGAAATTGAAGCAAAAAAAATAGTTAAAGATATGGCTTTAATAAAACATGATGCAATGTTCGGAACAAAACATAGCTTATCATCACCCACTATAAGAAAAACATCTGGGATATTTGAAGCTGTTGGAGCGAAAACTACATCTTTAATAAATCAATCAGAAGCTGTTAAATATAAAGAATACAAAAAAGGTGATAAAATCCTAAAAAAAGGTGATATTGCAACTACTATCTGTGAAGTAGTAAAAGGCAGTGCTTTCGTAGATAAAAACAAAGCCCACACTTATAATGTAGGTGATACATTTGGAGCAGCAGCTCTTCTTATCAATCAAACAAGAACTGCTGATATTATCTGTGGTGAAGATGGTACAACAATAGCATTCTATAATTTAAAAGAACTAAGTAAAAAAGACCCTCGAAAGGCAAAAGAATTATACACAGAGGCTATGGAAGATATATTTGATGTAATTAGCGAAATGGAATCTGTAATAGACAACCTCGAAAAAGAACTTGAAAAAGAAAATATGGTAAGTGAAAATAGAAAAGAAAGAATCAGTGCCTTAGAAAGAGAACTTTTAGAATCAAATAAAAAAATATCCGAATTTGAAGGAAAACATTCTTTTAAATAATATTTTCCAAAATGGAAGCAAGGGGGAGATACCTCTTGTTTCCTTAGATTTGAGGTCTTTTCTTTTTCTAAACTATCCAAATTTTTAAAAAATCTAACAAACTATTGACAAATTATATATTAGCTTTTAATATATCATTATGAAAAAAACAATCATTCCTATTAGAACAAAATTATTATTTTTAATTTTACCAATAGCAATAATACCTCTTACTATTATCGTCTTTTCCTCAAGCTTAAAAATTTATTATCATCTTGAAAATAAAAACTGGCAATTTTATTCTACTCTTTTAAAAGAAGTAAAAAACAACATAGATGTTGCTTATAATAATTATTTAGACAAAATATCTGCAATTTATGAATTGCCAGCTGTCAA
>MIAN01000023.1 GCA_001829125.1 Spirochaetes bacterium GWB1_27_13
AATTGTTGGTAAAAAAATTAGATCATTATTTGAAAAGAAAAAATAATTTTACCAAATTGTCTCAAAATCTATTGAGACAATAATTATCTACACTGACAAATTACTCGCTTTTAATTATAGTGAGAAATAACCCTACGAAGGACACGAAGATTTTTAATTTTAAAATGTACTTTTACAAGTATTTCTTCGTGTTCTTCTATAAATTTAAATCATTTTCAACTAAAATCAAGATTATTTGAGAGAAAGATGGAATGATGGGTTTATTTTTAAGGAATTAATTAATAATTTTTGGATTTGGGTTAGTTTTAGTTTGGAAGAATCTTTTTTAAGATTATAAAGTATTTATATCGCTAAGCATAAAACTATATATGAATAATATCCGAACGTCGCGATTTGAATTCTCTATTATTTCATTAAAATATTTTTTTGCCATTATTAGATCACCTTTAAAAAAATATATATAAGCAAGATACGATTTGAAAAGAAGTTTTATTTTATCTGAAATATCTTTATTATTATAAAATTGATCAATTGACATTTTTTCCTTTGATTTATATTCTGTTGGCATTAATTCTTTTAAAATATAATCTGCTAATAAAAATCCAATTTCATCATCTTCTTTAATATGAAATCTATTTTGTTTTAACGTTTTAAGAGACTCTTCAAATTTATCTTTGGATATTCTAAAAGATATAATTAAAGTAAGAAAATACATGTCAATATTTGAAGTGTTAAAAGCAATCACTTTGTCAATTTCATTAAAAGAATCTATATATCTTCCTTGTATATAATATAGATAAGTGCTTTGTTAGCATAAGCAATTCTTCCTCTATTATTTAATAGAATTGCTTTATTTAAATCCTCTATCGCTTCATCGTACATCTCTTTATATATATAAGCCTGACCTCTTTGATTATAACTACCACAAAATTGAGGATCAAGATTTATAGATTTTGTAAAATCATTTATTGCTTCATCAAACATTTTCTTTTTAACATATAACATTCCTCTGTGATTAAAAACATCTACATCTTTTAACCCCAAATCAATTGCTTTTGAATAATTTTCGATTGCTTTATCAGTATCTCCAGATTTTCTATAATTATTAGCAAGTAATAAAAAATCAGGAATGGATTGACAATTTAGTTGAATAGGAAAAATAAGAAGACATAATACAAAACAATTAAATAATACATATTAATAACCCTACATTATATCATATATTTTATATGCTTAATTATAAAAAGGGGCAGTGGTTTGTATTGCTCGTGGAGTCTCTGCCTTACTTCGATAAAACCAATTTTTTCTAAAACTTTTACAATTTGGACAATTGTCATTATAAGTAAATGATCTTATAAAACAATAAATTTCATACAATATAACGAAATTTGACAAAATTTCCATATAACAAATTCATTTAATTAATTCCCCCTTTTACTCAAAGGGGGAGGATTATAACAAATTTTTTGAATTATTACAGGTTTGAAAAAATTTTTCCTTCTTAATTAAGAAGATTTACTTATGTCCCTTTGCCTTATTCATCATCTCGCCAATTCGTCTTGCTTGGAGAGCGAAGACTTCAAGACGAGCTTCGATTATTTGAGGGTATGGGTTACCGTCGGATTCTATTGCAAGGTATGGGAGCGGCATATTTTTGTCGAGTTTTTCAATGTCATTGCCAAAGACTGAGTCTCTGTTGACTTTGAGTTTACCGCCCACTGTCATATTGTTGTTTAAAATCGCCTCAGCCATTCTTGTTTGGATACAAGCAAAAGGTCCTAAAGAGATAACGCCACACGAATCTTTTAATGAGTCCTTAAGCCCAACGCCAATAGTTATACCAACATCCCCGATAAGTTTTTCACTCACCAATGGATTTGAAGTATCCAAAATTTCTTTTATGTTTATTGGATCGTATTCGTAGAGGCTTGTTTTTGTTGCAAAGATTTTTTTGATTTTTTTCTCAATTGCTTGTTGAATATTTGTTTTTCCAGCAAAATACATTCTTTTAAATGGAGAAATCTTATCTTTTGCAATATTTCGCATAATAATATGATCAACATAGTAATGCCATTCTATAAGAGGGGTGATTTTTGTAATAAAACCCATATCTGCAAGGGTATTTTCAATTTGTTTTCTACAAAAAACTTCATTTCTTACATACATTTCACCAGTAACAGTAATTCTATTTGCCTCATGGACAGGTTTAATTAACTCAATTGCCGATAGGACATCAGCTGTTTTTTCTAATTGTTTTTCTAAAGTAATGTTAGATTTTTTTGCGAATGATGCAAGTATTTTTTGCCATTCACCCTCAAATAACTCCAATGCTTTATCTCTATTTTTTGCTAATGTCAAAATTACAGAATACATTTGCTCCATAACATCAGCAAGGCACATTGATTTCCATACTTGTAAAAGTGGATTTAAACCCATTCCAGCAAAACCTTCTGTTGATGAGAGAGTTAAAACAGCAACATCTTTTAATTTATTTTTTTCGATAACTTTTTTGAATCCTACTTGATACTGTTCAACCCTACAAGGTGCTGGGTCTCCAACTATAAAGAATGCTACTTTTTCGTCTGGCTTTTTATATTTTTCAACATATTCGAGTAGAGAGCCAACTAACACTATATAAGGAAGACATTCTTTACAACTTGAGTTACCTTTACCTATGCCAAGTGAGTCTGCTGTTGGTTGATCAACTATCTTTGCGTTAAATCCCTGTCCAACAAGTGCAGCAACTCCAGCCTCTGTCAAAAATTTTCCCATCATCGGAAATAAGAAAGTTACACTTTTATCTTTAATATTCCACTCTTTACCCTGAGAATCTTTTATAAATACATCTGTTCCTCTATAAACAGTTTCTGCCATTTGAAAGTCTTCAGTTTGAGTTTCTTCCTTTATATCAAGCTGTCTGTAATATTTAATAATATCAATAGCAGCCTCAATTCTTGTATTTAGCCCAACATCCGCTGTGTGACTATCGAGTTCTAATGTAAGAGATGGTTTTTTGCCCATTTCGTCTCTAAAATATGGGATTATAAAAGAATCTGGACCGCACGAAAAGTTTGTTACATAAACACCAAAAAGTTGTGGATGTTTTTTAACAAATTTTGATACTTGTAAATTTATTTTACCAATACCCCAGTGCATGTGTAGCCCAAGGTTTTCATAGTTAAATGGTATAAAATCATAAGGAATAATCGTAATCCCACGAGATGCAAATTTATGTGGAATAGACATATTTGCTTCTTTTGCCAAAGCATTGTACCATCTACCAATTAGGACAGCTGCAAACTCATTTGGATTTTTTTCGAGTTCTTCAATTGTTTTTTTACCAATTTCAAATGCTTTTTTAAAATAAGCTATCATTTGATTAGATGCAAAATCGAATGCTTTATTCGCCGCTCCCTTATCTGCACCAATAGACAAAGCCACCTCAACAAATTCTTTTTTGGTAGAATCCACATGAGCCTGAAAATCAATAATTGGTGTTAAAATCTCTGGCAGGTTTCTATCCTTAAAAGCTTGTTTTAAATAATACGGTTCACCTTGTACAAATACGCATGCTTTATTATTTTCCACACTGCCAAAAACTGGGATGTGTAAAACTTGTGGCATAAAAATATAGTCTGGTTTTTTTGACAAAAGATTATCAAATGCCCCATGAGCTATTTCTGCTGGGAAACAAAACGCTGATTTTCTTTTTTCTCTACCTTCGAGTGTGACATCATCTGATAGGACAACTTTATAGCCAAGTTGATCCCAAAAGTTGAAGTACAAAGGATAGATCATATTTGTTAAGAATGTTCTATTAATACCAATAGTTTTTGCACCTTCTTTAACCTTACCAGAAGGCGTTGCAAATTCACTAAATAACATTTTATCTCTAAGTGCAACCAAGTCTCTTTTTTCTGACTCATCTGCAATATTATGAACAATGTTAAAGTATTTGTTACAAGCACCACCAAAAGGAAATTTTTTGCCTTCAATTTCTATCATACTTATAGAACATTTTCTATCACAAGCTTCAGCACCACCTTGACAGATAAAATTTTTACCGTATTTTATGTCTCTACCAATCAATTCTTTTAAATCAAATTCTTTTTCTTTGAGTAGATTTTTTTCTAGTCTTTTTTTAACCTCGTAAGCAAGACCAAAAGCACCCATTAGTCCTGGTTCTGGTGGAACAACAATTTTTGTATTCAATAATGCAGCCATTGCAACTGGGACTGCTTTGTTATAACAAACTCCACCTTGCATAAAAATTTTTTTACCATAAGGACGAGAGCCTCTAACTCTATTATTATAATTTAAACATATAGAATAAACAAGCCCTGCAATAATATCAGTCCTATCAATACCTTCTTGAAATGCTGTTGCAATATCTGATGATATAAAAGCAGCACATTGGTCATTAAAATTTGGAGGTCTTTTTGAACCTAACGCAATACCAGCAATGTCTTTTACATCAACATTCAACGCTTCTTTTGCCGCCTCTTCCAAAAAGCTTCCAGTTCCTGCAGAGCAAGCCTCATTCATCGCATAATCAGATGGAATACTTTGAGTTATATAAGTATATTTTGCATCCTGTCCGCCTATTTCAAAAATTGTATCAACATCTTTATCAAAATAAACAGATGCAGTAGCATGACAAATTATTTCATTATAAATAGAATCAGTTAATGCGTGTAAGCCAACGATATGTCGCCCTGATCCAGTAGTACCAAGCCCAATAATTTTTACTTTTGTGTTTCCTAGTTGGTCAATGATTGATTGGTAACATTTTTTTGTAGCCCCTATCGGATCACCTTCTGTTCGTAAATAAATTGATGCTAAGATTGCATCATCTGATTTTCTAAGTAAAACCGCTTTTGTTGTAGTTGAACCTATATCAACACCTAAAACACATATATCACCATCTTTTGCTGTGCCTTTATTTACAGATTTAAACTCAACAAGATTTTCTGCTTCACTTAAAGGCTTCAAAAAGTCAAATGAAGACCTGCCTTCAACAAAAAGGCTATCAAATGAAGTAATTTTTGCAGTTTCATTTTCTAAAGCCCATAAAGCAGCCCCATAAGCCTCAAAATAGCCACTTTCTGCTGGAACACAAATATTATCAACAGAATCCCCAACATATTTTACGATTGGATTTAATTTTGAAATACCACCAGTTAAGATAATATTTTTTTTATCAAGTGATGATAAAAGTTCTGTGATTTTTAGAGCCATCATTTTACATAAGCCTGCGACAACTCTATCTTTTTCGATACCCTTGTTTAGAGCGTGTGTACAGTCTGATTTACAAAATACAGAACATCGTCCTGATATTTCATAAGCCTCTTCTTCTTTGTACTCTTGTTTTAGATCAGTTACTTTTAAACCCATTCTACCAAGCTGTTGGAGAAAAAATGAGCCAGTACCAGAGGCACATTTATTACCAGTGTAGACATTGTAAATTCGTCCTTCTTTGTTTAGCTCATAAACCATTATAGTCTCGCCACCAGCACTAACCAAAGCATTATACTTATCTTTTTCTTTTATAAGTTCCTGAATAGAATATTCTACTGCCTCTGGCTCTGTGATAGAAGTAATATTTACGAATTTACGAAATTTTCTACCTGTAACACAAACTCTATCGTAAGAATTCACATCTATTTCTTTTAAAATTTTAATTAACGAACCCTTAGAGTCGCCTTCGTGAAAAATAGTTTTTTGTTCTATTTTCTGTTTAGACTCAGAAAGTCCAACAATAGAAACTGTCGATGCTCCAATACAAATACCAAGAGATTTCATAAAAATCATCCTTTTTTAATGAATAAATTGCACAAATCAATAAACTGATTGTTTTTAACCAATAAAACATTTGATTAAATTAGAATAAGTATAAATTAATATATATTCTTAAAAAAACAAGAAATATTTTAATTATACCGAAAAGTTTTTAGTTTGCCAAAGATTGTAAACATCAATTAGTTTAATATCAACTAATTAGATGAATTTAATCTGTGCAATCTGTGACAATCTAAAAAATCTGTGTTATACTACCTTTTTTTTTTAATTTTGTCAAAAGTTTTGAAAAAAGAGAGCCCCTCACTAATACGAATATCAACCCTTTTGACTATTTTAACAGAAAATAAAATTGAAAAATATTTTAAAAGGAAAAATATAGTTTTTTTGTGTAACTCTACCAAACCTCTGTCTCTAATTTACTCTCTGATAAAAACTATCAAAACTTTTACATTAGAATTTTGATAAATAGTGCATGTTAAAAAGAGTAAGGATTTGGCAGAAATTTATAATGACAATTGTTCAAATTGTCATTATATACCTTAAACGCAGTACTACAATAATTCATTTTTAAAAATAAAAAAATCCTTTTTAGACTATATCATAAACATAAGCAAGTTCATCGCAAACTTCGAGTTTTGGACATTCTAAACACTCTCTCCAGAGTTTGCGTGGAAATAAGTCTTTACTCACAAGTTTAAATCCAAGCTTCTCAAAAAATTTATCTTGATAAGTTAGTGCTATAACACGAGGAATATTTAGATTTTTTGCTCTTTCAAGTGCTTTCTCAACAAGT
>MIAN01000024.1 GCA_001829125.1 Spirochaetes bacterium GWB1_27_13
ATTCTTGGCATCTACCTTGCGACAAGTGGTTGTCCACACATGGCAATACTTAAACCAATGGCAAGATTCCACCTCCCTTTTGCGTCTATGGAAGAAACACTTTATAGACAAGTAAGTAACTATCTATTAGGTGAATATTTTGAATTTCTTGATGGCAAAACGCCAGACATTAGCCTTAAAGAACTTTCCAAAAAAAATGAAAAGATTGACGATGTAAATCAAGGGATATGTAAACGGATAGAAAGCATAACAGAAGGCGATGCAAACAAAAATGCTTTAATTATATTGAATGCAATTGGTTTAATGCTTAGTCTTGAAATTCAAGGCAAATTTGATTCGCTTAAATATTTATATAGAACCAATTAATAAACACTATTATAAAAAAATGGAGAGATAAAATGGACTGGTTTTCTTCTATTCATTCTGCTGTAAATAAATATTTTGTTTCAAACCCGTATCCGACTTTTTTTGAAGAGGTAAAAGTCTCATTAAGAATATCAAAAAACAACCCAATTAAAAGGATTTTTTTGCGAAGGCTCATAAATGGCACAAATGCACATATTGAAATGAAAATCGAACGAGAAACAAAAAAATTTAAATATTATTCAACAAATATAACGATAAACGAAAAATTTATAAACTATCATTTTGTGATATTGACAAACGACACTGTTTATTATTACAACAAAAAAGAAACACTTAATTATCCACCAACAGAAGACAATGATTTTGTAATAATAGCGGATTTTGAAAATCCAGCGTGGGTATTAAAATCAGTTTTTTATCAAATTTTTCCAGACAGATTTTATGATGGAAATCCTTCCAACGATGTAAAAGATGGTGAATATTCTTTTGATGGTCATCCTACTAAAAAGAATAATTGGGGGGACAAAGCACCTGATTACTTTGAAGGTTTTTGTGTTGATTTTTATGGTGGAGACCTTCAAGGAATAAAACAAAAAATTCCATATTTTAAAGAACTTGGGATAAATGCTTTGTATTTAAATCCAATTTTTGAAGCAAAGACAAATCATAAATACGACTGCACTGATTTTTTTAATGTTGATAAATATTTTGGTGGAAACGAGGCTTTTATTGACCTTGTAAACGAATTACACAAAAATAATATTAAAGTGATAGTTGATGTTTCAATAAATCACACTGGGACAGAGCATCATTGGTATAAAAAGGCTTTAGCTGACCCAAATTCGGAAGAAAGAACTTTTTACTATTTTGATAAGAATGGTGTTTCAAAAAAATGGCGTGGTATGGATACTCTCCCACAGCTAAATTATTCTTCTCAAAAATTGAGAGATATAATCTATGAGGGAGTTGACAATTTAATCGAACACTATCTAAAGCCTCCTTACAATATAGATGGTTGGCGGTTTGATGTTGCAATGGATGTTGGCAAATATGACAAAGACCAATTCGGTTCTGAAATTTTTAGAAGTGTAAGAAAAAAAGCAAAAGAAGTAAAAAAAGACTGTTATTTAATAGGTGAACATTGGAAAGACAATATTAGTTATTTACTTGGCGATCAACTTGATGGTGCGATGAATTATTTTGTTACATCTCGTCCCCTTAGATGTTTTGCAGGTGAGATGGATAGATATTTGGCAACAGATAATATTTTACCATATAACTCAAATTACAACGTTACAGGCGGAATTGAGTTAAAAAATCAAATTATACAGCATTTAGGAAGGCTTCCAGACCAAATCGCTTTTTTACAGTTTAATTTGATTGATTCTCATGATTTTCATAGGTTTCATAACAATAAAGAAAAATTTGACTTTGATATTTATAGAGGCTTGATCATAGTTTTATTTATGATACCCGGCACTCCTTCGATTTATTATGGTGATGAAATTGGGATTGATGGCTATATTGAAACTGTGGAAGGTTGCAGGTACTCGATGGAATGGGACAGGTCTAAGTGGAATAATGATATTCTCAACCTATATAAAAAATTGATTTTTTTAAAAACAAATGAGGCTTCATTTCAAGATGGAAGTTATAAAATACTTTTTGCTTCTTACGAGACGTTTGTGATAGCAAGATTTACAGATACTAAATGTTTTATTGGAATACTTTCAAAAACCCCTACTCAAACTACGATCTATATACCTCTTGATGTTGTTGGTGGAATAGATGATACCATTTTTAAAGATGTCTTTACAAACGAGCAATTTACAGTTAAAAACGGCTCATTACAAATTACACTAAATAAAAATCAATCTTTATTGCTTGCAGGAGATGTTGATGGGTAGGGGAGGTGGGTTAAAAATTCGCAATTAACGAAAAACAACCAATCTTTATAGAAAAATATCTTATGAATAATATGATAATTATTTGATTAAAGGAATTTAATATGAAAATACAATCTCTAAAGTATAAAAATGGAATTACTAATTGGGAATTATCTAATTTAATTTTTCAGGAAGATTTAACTCTATTAGTTGGAATCTCAGGAGCGGGAAAGACTCGAATTTTAAATGCAATATATAATTTAAAAGGTATTGTATCTGGATATTCATTAAATGGAGTTTCATGGGATATTAAATTTATAGGTGAAAATAATCAAATTTATCGTTGGCTTGGTGAATTTGAGATTTTAAAAGATTCTGAATTACTATTTAAGAATGATTTAAAAGAAGAAGAAGAAAGTAATGAAGAAAAACCGAAACTTTTATCTGAATATCTTTATTGTAATAGTGAGATTATTTTTTCAAAAGAAAATAGCGTTATCAAATTTGAGGGAAAAGATATTCCTAAAATATCTCCATATCGAAGTGCTATTAATTTGTTTTTGGATGATGAAAAAATTAAACCTGCTTATTTATCATTAAAAAATATTTATCAAATAGATTATTATACTGAATTTGAAGATTGTATAAGATGTTCTGGTTGTAAAACTGGCTTTGTTGAAAAAGATAAAAAGAAATTGCTTGAAAAAATAAAAAACCAAACAGGACATGTACTAGGAAAACTTTTAATTTGTTATATGCATTTGCCTGATATTTTTAATGAAATCAAGAATGATTTTATGTCTATTTTTCCTCAAGTAACAGATATTCGCTTTTTTTCTGAAATTGAAAATTCAGATAGATATATCTTACAAATAAAAGAAAATAATACTGATTGGATATCGCATTATCAGATTTCATCTGGTATGTTTAAAACATTAGTAAATATAACTGAGTTAAAATTATTTCCAGAAAATAGCGTTATCCTCATTGATGAATTAGAAAATAGCTTAGGTTTAAATTGTATAAATCATGTAGCAGAAAGTTTTCTAAGAAAAGAGAATCTTCAATTTATAATTACTAGTCACCATCCTTATATAATAAATGTTATTCCAATGTCAAGTTGGAAAATTATTACAAGAAAATCCAGTTTGGTAATAACAAAAAATGCAGAAGAGTTGAATTTAGGTAAGTCAAAACATGAAGCATTTAAGCAATTAATTAATCTAACTGATTATTATCAAGGTATCTTATGAATATTTATTTTCTTGTAGAAGGGCAAAGCACAGAAACTCAAATTTATCCTGAATGGCTTTTACATCTTGTGCCAAATCTTAAAAGAGTTAGTTATTATGACCAGGTTTCTGATAATTGTTATTACTTATTTAGTTCCAACGGAATTCCATCTATATATGATGATATAATAAACGCAATAGAAGATATTTCGAACTCTGGTTTATATGATTATCTTGTTATTTGCTTAGATGCTGAAGAATTAACAGTAGAGCAAAGAAAAAATGAAATATTTTCAGTCTTAAAAGATAATAAAATTATTCTAAATGGCTTAAATCTCGAGATTATAGTCCAAAATCGGTGTTTTGAAACTTGGTTTTTAGGTAATAGAAAAATATTTAAACAAAATCCTCAATTTCAAGATTTTATTGATTTAGTTAAATATTATAATGTATATAACTTAGACCCAGAACTTATGCAAAAACCTGCCTGTTATTCAAAATCAATTGCAGAATTTCATAGAAAATATCTATCTGAAATGTTAAAGGAAAGAAAATTATATTATTCAAAATCAAATCCGAAAATTATAAAAGAAAAATATTATCTAAAAGAATTAAATAAAAGAGTTAAGATTTGTCCTTCCCATTTACAATCTTTTCAAAGTTTTATTAATTTTTGTAATAAAATTAATTCTATAATAACAAATAGCAATGACATAAAATAGGCTATCTACCGCTGATTAGATACCAGTCCTTCCGCCATTCATTAGTATTTCCACAAAAATTTTGGTATTTATTTTCATTTTTTTTATTGGGAAGTATCCTCTGTGGTGAACTTATATATAGGTACATAAAATTAGACAAAATTCTTAATTTTTCTTTTCTTCAACTGTTATTTTAATTTTTTCTGGAGAAATAGAAACTATTTCTATGTTTTGTGGAATATTGGCTTCAATTTTTAAGTTAAAAATTCCTTCTGTATTTATTTCAGAGCAATCAGAAAACAGAAAAATATTACTAGGAGACAATTTTTCTAACTCTGTTTTAGAACCTTTAACTTTGACATAAATTGATGATTTCTCTTGTGAAATTTTAAATTGTGATTTTAAACTCAAAAAGTTTATGGCATCTTGTTTAAATATTAAAGTACTAACGTCTTTTAGTTCAGAAATTTCAAAATAAACCTCTATTTTTTCTTTATTTATTAATTTAACATTATTATATGGTAGGTGTAAATTCACCTCTCTTCTGAAAGACATTTTTTCTTTATTGATATTTATTTTTTCTGTTTCAATATATGTAATTTTATTTACTATTTTTTCAGGTCCCTGTATCCTTACCTCTTGTGGATTAACAATAGTTTTTGCTATTTTATAATTATGTTCAAGATTTCCAAAATAATTTAGGATAACAGGAACATTTTTTTCAACAACTTTTTCTATTGTAATATTGACTTTATCTGGCACAATTTCTACTGCACTAAAAAAAGACTTCATACTTTTGGGAATATCCCATTTTAATTTAACACTGTAATTATCAGTTGTATCAAAATTTGACAAATCAAGCCTTATATTAAAATCTTCTTCTGTAATTTTATCAATAGTTTTCTTTTTATCTTTTACTATCACTTTAACGGTTGAAGGCATTTCATTTGAAATGATTAAATAATCTTTTAACCCTATCAGTTTTAAATTACAAGAAAAAGTCTTTTCATTTCTTTGTAGAACACCTATAAAAAAATAAGTTACTATTGCAAGAATGAAACAAATAATTTTGATATTTAAGTTTTCATAAAATATTTTTTTTAAATTTTTATAAAAACCCTTATTGTCCATTTTTTTCATCCTCAAAAACCTCTATTTCCCCTTCTTCATAGCCAAGTAAAGTAGATAAATCTTTTCTTAATAAACTCATATCATAATTTGTATATATTTTTCCGTCATAAGCAAGGCTAACTTTTCCTGTCTCTTCTGAAACAATAACTATTACAGCATCGGATTCCTCCGCAAGCCCTAAAGCAGCTCTATGTCTTGTACCAAAACTATGCCCTGCCCAACTCGCCTCACTTAATGGAAGAAAACATCCAGCAGCAACTATTTGATCATTTTTTATTATAACAGCCCCATCGTGTAGTGGTGTTTTATATGTAAAGAGAGTAACCAATAAAGATGTGCTTATTTTTGAATTTAATACTGTTCCGCTTTCTACTATATTTTTTAAACCAACATTTCTTTCAAAAGCGATTAAAGCACCAATTTGTCTTATATGAAAGTTTTCGATTGCTTTTAATATATATGTTAAATCTTTTGGATTTTTTTTGATAAAACCGCTAATCCAATTAGATTGCCCAAGTTTTGTTAAGACTCGTCTTAATTCTGGTTGAAATAAAACAATTATTGCAATAACAACAACACCAGCTATCTGATCCAAAAGCCACGAAAAGATTTCTAATTCAAAAAATCTCGAAAGGACATAAATTATTATAAAGAAAAATAATCCTTTTATTACTTGAACCGCTTTTGTTTGTGCAAGAATTTGATAAAATTTATAAAAAACATAAGTCATTATAAAAATGTCAAAAACACCCCAGATTATATTTAAAAAAATAGTAATAAAAGATAGCTGGGTCCAAATCATAACAAATCCTTAAAGTAATTCATCAACTCTCATTACAGACTCTACTATGTTTACCATTGTTGCAACCTGCTCGGCTGTGTGAGCTTTTATAATATTTGCTCCATTTATGATAGCTAAAGTATTGGCAGCTATGCTACTAATATGAGTTCTTTTCATTTTACCTCTTAATGCCTCTCCCAAAAAGCTTCTTTTTGATAATCCAACAAGTACAGGTAAATTCAGATGTTTAAAACTCGAAAGCTGTCTTAAAATTAAAAAATTATCCTTATCACTTCTCCCAAAGCCAATGCCAGGGTCTACAATTATTTTATCTTTACTTATTCCTTTTCCAACTGCATAACTTACATTTGATTGAATGTCTTTAATAACATCAGAAATAGAAACAAGAGGCTTTGGAATATTATTACTTCCAGCAGAAGAAGCCATCATTACAAGAGGGCATTTTGCATGAGCAATAAAATTAGCCAATTCTTCATTATATTTTAGTGGAACTATTTTATTTATTATATCTACTCCAGCGTTTACTGCCTCTTTTGCCATAGATAAATTAGAAACATCGATTGATAAAAGAATATCAGGAAATTGCTTTTTTATTTCTTTTATAAGGTGTGTTATACTTGCAATTTCTTTTAATTCTTCCTCTTTATTTATCTTTGTCGAAAAATTTTCACTGCTGATATTTATAATTTCAGCCCCTGCTTTTATCATGGATTCTGATTTTTTTAAAAGTTTTGCTTCAGAAAAATTTGAAAAAGAATCATATCTATAATACCCTACAATACCAATAACATAAGTTTTATGTTTAAAATCAAGAATCTTATTCCCAATTTTCATAACACCAATGTCATTTACCAAGCATTTCTCGATCTCTTTAGATATTTCCGAAAGCCCAAATTGTTGATCCATTATTTTACGAGCAAGAATCTTTAAACTTTTTTTAGAGCCAGATATTATCATATCTGTATTTCTTTGAGTAAAAGAATACGCCTCTTTAGATATAGCAGCTTCTCCACCTAAAGAATGAATTTCTTGTTTTATTATATTTGCTGCTCTTGTATCAACTTGTTCAAGTTTAAGATGTAAAAATATCATCTTAGGCAAGATTAAATCATAAGCCTTTTTGTCAGTTTTTACATTCGCTAATTCTTTTTTTATCTCGAATTCATTATCGAGTTTAATTATATGAGCATTATAATTTAATTGTTCTACTGGCACAAGAACCTCCATTTTGGCTCAATATGCCAGCATTTTTTTTCTTTGTCAAGATTAATATAACAAAAGAAGATAAATTTATTTTGAAAGTCTTCTACTCCTTTTTAAAATCTAAATATCTATAAAAATGAATGTAGATTTTAGAAAAAAATTAATATAACTATGCTTTTCCAACATATAAAACAATAGATTGATACTCTCGTCTATTACTTGGTTTTATAAAAAAACTTTCTTTAAAATTTTTTCCTCCGTATTGATTTTTAAAGATTTTTATTCTTTATACTCATTAATTTGATTTTTACCATTGTTTTTTGATAAATATAAAGCCATATCAGCTTTATGAGAAACAACTTCGCTTTTTTCGTTACCTTTTGTTGTATAAATCCCAATAGATAATGTAAGGTCTAATTTATTGCCTTTATGGTCTTCCAAAGGAATTCTCACATCACAAAGTATTTTTTCTGCAATATCTTTTGCATTATCTTGTTTTATATCTACTAAGATGATGATAAATTCATCTCCTCCATACCTTCCTACATAATTAGTTTTAGAAACATTCTTTTTAAGAATTTTTGCAATATGTTTTATTACATAATCACCTGTTTGATGACCATAATTGTCATTTATAGGCTTAAAATTGTCTATATCAATCATAATTATAGAATACGGTTCTTTTAATGCTTGCAAAGTTTCTGTTATAAATTGATGGTTGTAACAACAAGTCATTTGATCCTTAGTTGACTTTTCGTATAGAATTTTTCCTTTTTCTTTTTCGATTGCGATATTTTTTTGTAAATCAATATAATCAAAAACAACTAATAACATAATAATAAAAGAAAAAAACATAAGAATAGGCATATTTAAGCTAAACGCATTATAAGAATGTGTTTCTTTTGTCAAATTAAAAAATATATCATAGCCTCCAAGAATAAGTAATATAACATTTAAAGTAAATAATATTTTTGCATTTCTTGATTTTTTGAAATTTAATATTGTTGTATAAATCCACGATATTATATTTAATAAAATCAGAAAACTTAATCCACTTGAAACTCTTTTTAGTAAACTAAGGTCTTTAATAAAAATTAACATAAGCATAAGGCTTGTAAATAATATCATCGATGCAAAAAGATTTGCTTTATTCTTAAATTGTTTATAAACAGCGAGTGAAAAAAATCCAACACATACAAATAAAGAAGATGCAATAATTCTTTTAAATAAAAATAATGAAACAGGTAAAGTATAAATCGAAAGATTGCCAGAAGCAAAAATTGAAAGAAATAAAGCTGAAATAGAAAAATATAAATATTCTGGTTTAGATGAGCCTGCCAAAAAATATAGAGAAATTAAAAGTAAAAAAAGAAGCATTATAGAGCCTATTGCAATTAAATGAAAACTTAAAAAAAGATTGACCCAGTTTATCATTTTTACGGCTAAAGATGATGATGTAATAAAAATTGGAAATGCTAATAGTCCAATTTCAAAACTTGCGAATACTTCGAGTCTTATTTTGTTCTCTTCTTTTAGAATGTTTTTATCAATATCGAAATAATGTATTCCATTCCATATATTACTATTACTTTTACCAAAATCGCCAACTTCACCTATCAACATATCATTAAAATATACTTTATATGATTGTGCTGCCAATCTATATAAAATTATCTTGTAAATATTACAGTTTATTCTGTCAAAATCTTTTTTACTAACTTCTGTTTCAAAAACAAAAATATTTTCTTTATCAATTATTCTATAATTTAAATTATCATTTTTGTTATCTAAAAAAAAATTATCTAAAATTATTATTTTTGTGTTGTCTTTATTTATTAAATTAGTTAAAGACAAAACTCTAATTAATATTGTAATAATAATAAAAATGAAAATAATAAAAATAAGTGGATGTAAAATTTTTCTTTTCATGCCCTATTCTCTATGATAGTAATAGTATATCTATTGATATTAGTCTTTTTTTAAAAATTTTCAAGCTATTGTACAACATATTTAAGAAAGAAAAAGATTGTTTTTATTGAATAATTTATATTTAGATAAAGAATTAGATATAAAATTAAATATTTTTTATAGTTTCAAATAAATCACAAATGGCTTTTTTATACTAATCTATTTTAAATTTATTTATCATTTGATCTATATTCATAATATTTTCTGAATTTTTAATACTAGATTCAGATACTATCTGAACTGAATAAAATATTTCATTTGATCCAATTGTAATTTCTTCAATTCCTATTTTTGTTTCGTTTGATAGCAAACCTATCTTATCTAATGATTTGTTTATTTCACCTACTTTATGAGTCATGTTATTTTCTGAAATCTTTATATCTTCAGATGTGTTTTTTAATGATATTAATGAATTGATTATTTGTTTACTTCCTTCTGATAATTCAACCATTGAATTTTTCATTTCTTCCATACCTAAAGAAACTTCTTTTATACCTAATGTTATATTTTTAAAATAATCTCCCATAATTTCTGTTGATTTTTCAGAAACTTGAATATTATCAATAGCATCTTTTAAAGATTTTGCTATTTCTTTTGTGTTTATAGATGTCGTTTCAGATAATTTACGAATTTCATCAGCAACAACAGCAAAACCGTTTCCATATTCTCCAGCATGGGCTGCTTCTATAGCAGCATTCATTGCTAAAAGATTTGTTTGTAATGATATATTTTTTATAACACTTAATAAATCCATTATTACTATTGCTGAATTACCAACATCTTTGATCACATTTCGAGTTTGCTCCATTACTTTTTCACCATTTTCAGCCAATACTTGTAATTTTAAAGTTGATTGTAATTTATTTTCTGTTATATCTAATAAAGATCGAATTGAAGATGTAATTTCTTCAACAGATGAAGATGATTCGTTTACGTCTGATGCTTGTTTATATATTAATTCTTTTACATTATCACAAAATAATTTTATATCTTTTGATAGAGTATTACTTTTTTTTATTTCATCATTTAAAAATACAATTTTTCCCTTTATATTTTCTATATTTGCATTTATTTCTTCTAGTGATGCGGATGTTTCTTCTGATGTTGATGATAAACTTGTGCTAATATTTTGAGATTCTGATATTACAACGACAATTTCTTTTATCATTAAGTTTAATGACTTAATAAAAGCATTAAAATGATTTGATAAATCCCCTAATTCATCATTACTTTTTATTGTAATTACTTTTGTTAAATCTCCATTCCTATTTGATAAATCTTTCATTATATCAGTAATACTATAAATAGGATTTAATAATTTTTGTATAACAATACTAATAATTATGGCTATTGATAAAAATATCATTAAAGTAAATATAATTATTACACTCAACAAATTAAATGTTTTTTTATTTAAATCAGAAATATTCAAATTCATTTGAAACTTTCCAATTATTTTATTTTCATCAGATAAATTAAAATTAAATATTTTAGAAGGTTTTTTTGATGAATCTCCAACATATTTAATTTTTTCAAAATTATCTGAATAATTTATTGATATAAAAAATATTTCTGAATTCATATCAGTTTTTTGTTTTAAATTTTCTTCTAAACCTTCAAAATCATAATTTATAATAAATTCTTTACTACTATTAGCAATTGATTTTAGTAAATTAATACCATTTTGATTAAATGATATAATTAATTCTTTTTCAAAATATTTATATAGTATGAGTTCTCCACCAAATAAAAAAATAAATAATACTATATTAATAGAAAATAATAATTTATATTTAATTGAATCTTTTTTTTTCATTAATTCCTCACTATTAAAATTTAAAATCAAAATCTTTTGGTATTATCTTTGCATTTTTTATTATTAAATAAGTATGAGAGAAATTTTCTATTGTTGTTTTTAAATATCCTTTAATACCCATTTTTTCTTTAAGGTCTTTAGCTAAAACTGAATTGTCTTTTTCTAAAAGTAATAGTGAAGTTAAAATTTCATCTCCATATTTTTTATAGATTTTTTCTGTCAATATTATTGTATCATTTGGATTTTCTTCAAAATCTTCTCCTATAATAATCAAATCTTGGTATTTATCTTGTTCCCAAATTAAATTCTTTACTACGGCAAAATCCGCTTCTCCAGATGATACAGCATTTAGAGCGATCTGATGTTTTTTAACTATAACTGGAGTATAAAAATTTTCGATAGGTTTTCCTTTTAAAAGTGAGCGAACAAAAATTTCTCCGGAAGATGCTAAGGATGTATATGCAATTTTTTTACCTCTAAAATCTTCAATATCATTGAATTTTTTTGTTCCTTTTTTTGCTATTATCAAAGCTCTATATGTACTATTACCTTTATTGTCAATAGGACGAGCTACTGGAAATGCAAGTCCCTTTTTTATTAAAATTGCAGCAACAAAAGACCCTGATATAATTCCATCTGCTTTTCCGTTTTTAAATAATTC
The DNA here is from genome assembly GCA_001829125.1 of Spirochaetes bacterium GWB1_27_13. Lineage (GTDB taxonomy): Bacteria > Spirochaetota > GWE2-31-10 > GWE2-31-10 > MWDO01 > GWC1-27-15. Next base: position 11,767 of record MIAN01000024.1, read on the forward strand.
TACGGCATGTTTATAATCATTAGCTACTTGTAAATCAATTGTTTCTATTTCTTTAATATTATTTTTTAGAAAATTAGATAATGCTAAATATTTGGGCATCTCAATTTTTGGATCTTGAGAAGCCATAATTACAAATTTTAATATTTCTTGCGAATAAATAGCCTGTTGAATAAATAATATTAAACCAATAATAAATAGTTTTTGAAAAAATTTTTTCATCATAAGATATTCTCCATTTTATATTATTTTTATTAATCATAGATGACTGGTTTTATTACTTATTTATTTTACATAGCCATCGTCTAACTATAAAATAAGTTTATAAACTTGTCAAATTATTTAAAAAAAATCAAAATTAAGCAATTATTATAAAATTCTTTTAGTTAAGTAATTATACCAACCTATTAACTGATTTTAGCGATAATTAAGATTAGTTAAAACTACGAAGGACACGAAGAATGGAATAAAACTTTTACAAAAATATACTGTATGTTAATTATATAATACTTTTAGAATAAAAAAAGGTTATTTCAAAATGTTTGAAATAACCTTTTTTTATCTAAATTTATTTGTTTATCTCAAGCGTCGTCTTCATCCACATCATAAGTTTCATCTTCAGTTTTGGTTTTCTTTTTAGATTTTTTTTTGTGATGTTTCTTTTTTTCTTCTTTTTCAGTGTCTTCTTCTTCGTCTATGTCATCGTCTTTAGTATTTTGTTTTTTTTGTGTTTCGTTGAATGTTTTTAATAAGTCGTCTTTTTTATCAAGAATAAAGTCTTTAAATTTAGAAAATTCTTCTTTTCCATCAGAAAATGAGTTTTCCCAAATAGTTTTTATCGAATCCTCTGACAAATCTCCGTTTGCCTCTATGTATCTTTTTGTAATAATCCCAATAGCATAAGTCCCTGCGAATGCTATACTTGCATTTATAACCCAACCTACTATTGGTATAAATCTATTCAAAATACCAGCCGCTGTCCTAAAAATAAATCCAGAGCCAAGAGTTGCAACTATCATTTTTAAAAATTGGTCTCCATCAATTTTAAAATTGTATAGATTTGCAATTTTTGAAATTAGTCCAAGTTGTAGAGTAGTCAAAATAAAGAAATCAGAAATAGGTATAAAAGGTATAAAACCAATAGCAGCCGAAATCATCGAATAATTAGTTAAAGTTCTTTTGTACTCAAAATTTCTTAGTTCTTCTTTATCATAAATATTAAAACTAAAACCAGTCTCAGTTTCTTTTATACCCAAAGCAAGCCCAAGTTCTGCAAAAGATTGGTATTGCTCATAACTAATATTGTCAATCTCTGCAATTGTTTTTGCAAGTTTGAAATAATTTAATCGCTCATCTTCTGAGATTGAGTCTGCTATTTCTTTTAGCTGCTCTTTTTTGATTTTATTTTTTAGAATATTTTCTAATTCATCTAAATCTAAATCATTAAAAATTTCAGTAATATATTCTTTTTGTTTTACAGTTATATTACTTGCTTGAACTGGATACAAAATTAGAGAGGCGATTTGTTTCATAATAATTTCTCCCATTAATATATTTTTTGAACTGTAACTCTTCCATTCTCTGATATAATGCTAATCTTTTTTACATCTGGATTTTGATAAAGAAATTTAGAAACCGAAGTCATTACTTCTTTTTCAAATATCCTCTCAAGATTTCTTACACCAAATTTTTTACTATAACCTATTTCTACTATATAATCTATAAAAGTAGAATTAAATTCTACCTCAATTCCTCTTTTTTCAAATATTTTGAGTGATTTTTTAATTATTAGGTTTGTTAGAATGTTTTTTGCAACATCTTTTTCTATATAATTAAAAACAACTACTTCATCAATTCGGTTTACAAATTCTATCGGAAAAATTTCTGTTAGTTTTAACTCTGCTTTTTGTTCTTGATCACCAAATCCAAGTGAAGAGCTAGTAACGCCAATTGCATTACTTGTCATAATTATCGTTACATTTGAAAAGAATATTACTCTTCCTTTTGTATCAGATATTCTACCCTCATCAAAAACTTGCAATAAAACTTTTAATACCTCTGGATGTGCCTTTTCTATCTCATCAAGCAATAAAACGCACGATGGATTTTCTAAAATTTTTAGGCTAAAAAATGGAATACTGTCATAACCAACATAGCCAGGAGGAGCTCCCAATAATTTAGAAACAGAATGAGCCTCTGTAAACTCAGACATATTTAAAGTAATTAATTTATCCTCTGAGCCAAATAAAAAACTTGCGATTTGTTTAGCAAGGTATGTTTTACCAACCCCAGAACTTCCTGCGAATAAAAATACCCCGTCTGGTTGTTCTGGTTTTAGATCAAGTTTTTGCTTTGTCATCCTAATTTGGTTTGAAATTCGGTCTATTGCTTCATCTTGTCCAAAAACTCGCTCTTTTAAGAATCTTTCCATCTCAAGTAAATGTTTTCCTTTATCTTCTTCTGTTTCTATAAATCTTACACCAACGAGTTCACCAACTATATTTTTTATTGTTTCTTTATCAACTTCTTTTTTGCCATCCAAAGCACATCGCGAAAATGATTTTTCCATAACATCGATTGCTTTGTCTGGGAAAACTCTATTTTTAACTTCTTCTTCTGCAAGGTCTACTATTATTTCAAGGAATTTGTCTTGTATTTCAAGTTTGTAATGCTCTGTCATTTTTGGTTTAAGTTTTTTGAGAATATCCAAAGTTGCATCTCTATCAAGTTCTTCTACCATTATACTATAAAATCTTCTATCTAAAGCAGCATCTCTTTGAAAATATTTTTGGTATTCTTCTGTTGTCGTTGCACCTATACATCTAAGCTCGCCTCTTGCTAATGCAGGTTTGAGAATATTTGCAGCATCCAAAGAACTACCCTCTGTTTCCCCTGCACCAAGCATAGTGTGAATTTCATCTATAAAAAGAATAATATTTTCTCGCTCTTTAAGTTCGTCTATAATTCGTTTTAGTCTTTTTTCAAAGTCCCCTCTATAATTAGTACCAGCAACAAGCATACCCATATTAATTTCAACAATTTCCATATTCTTAAAAAATTCTGGTACATCGCCTGCAATTATTTTTTGAGCAAGCCCTTCGACAACAGCAGTTTTGCCAACGCCAGCTTTACCAATCAAGATAGGATTATTTTTCTTAATTTTAAATAAAACTTCCAAAACGCCTCTAATTTCTTTATCTCTACCCACTACTTCAAATAACTTGCCATCTTTTGCAAGTTTTGTAACATTTCTACCAAATTTCTCAGTAAATAATTCTTCTTGTACAGGTTGCTCTTTTTTAATTTCATCAGTAGGAGTTATAGTCGAAGTTGTAGAGGTTGAAATTGTTTCTTCTTTTTCGTCATCTAACTTGATTTTACTCTTATAAGTGGCTGATTTTAAGTCATCTGGTTGAATGTCATCACCTTTTTTGATTTCTTTTGGATAATCATTTTCCAATCTCTTTTTTTCTTCCATTGCAGGCTTATATTTTGGATCAGAATCCAATGCCCTTTTATACATCTCGTAAGCTTTTTTATACTGTCCAAAAGCATCAAAAACAAGTCCTATGTTATATAAAGAATATTTATAAAAATTATCAATTTCTATTGCCTTTGTGTAATAATACAAAGCAGAGTCATAATCCGTTTCATCATAGTATAGAATACCAAGATTATTTAATGCTCCTATATAATTTGGATCACATTTTATTGCTTTCTTCAAAAAGGCTTTTGCTTTTTCTGGCTGATTTTTTTCTTTGTAAATTTTTGATAGGTTGTAGTAAGGATATTTATAGTCTTTATAACCTTGTATAGCACGGTTAAAAAAATCTTCTGCTTTGTCAAATTCCCCTTTATCAAGATAATAAAGCCCAAGTTCATTTAAAGCAGGGTGGTAATTACTCTTTATCTTTATTGCTTTTTCAAACCACTCTTTAGCATTTTCTTTTGAAGAAGAGTTATCTGGATTTTTTTCTTCTATGCCAAGACCAATATTATAATATGCCCAATAATATTCGTCATCAACTTCTATTGCTTTTTTGTAACATCTAATTGCATTGTCAAAGTCTGGAATATCAAAGTAAACATTGCCCAAATCATTCCATATATTAGCATCTTCTGGATTTGCAGTAACGCATTTTTCGTAGAATTCGATAGATTTTTGGTTATTTCCTCTCGCCAACTCAATTTGAGCTATTTTTTGAAGACTCTGGTAATGTTTTGAATCTTTTTGCACTATTTCTAAAAATATCTTAATAGCATTATCATAATCGTTATTGTAATAGTAATCATTTGCTTTCTCAAACAGTGATTCGATGTCCCTATCCATATATCCACCTCAAATTTTTTATTAGCATAAGTCATACCCCCAAAAAATCATTTGGGATAACCTATCCTAAATTATATAAGAATATTATCATTAGATGTCAATTACTTTTTATATTTAATTAATATAATTCAAAAATTCTAATAAATCCATAAGAAAATAAAAATTTATACAATTTTCTATAACACGGATTAGCACTGATTAATCGGATGGTCACAGATTATAACACAGATTAGCGACGACATCTCTAACGAATGTTGGAATATTTTTTTGATGGGTCTAAGAACAAAATGCTATTTTGGAGTGTATAGGTCTAAATATATGGAATTATTAATGTAAATCTGTCATAAATAATGTTATTATTTGTTTTTTTGTATTGATGATTATGTTTTATATTAATTTTTTTTAAAAAAAATTTATTTTTTAGAAAAATTGTTGAATTTTTTATCTAATTGAATATAATTGTTATAAATACGAAATTCATTTTTGAATTTAGAGTGGAAATTCGGATAATTGCCGTTGTACGAAATAAACCGGGAATAATTGATTAGCTGTGGTAAAAAGTCACAAAATAGTGTTTGTTTTGATTTATCAGAATTTCAAATTTTGATTAAAAACAAATAAGATTTAAGAACAGGAGACATTTTGTTATGAAAAATCCTTTGAACACTTTTTCAATTGCCTGTCCTCGATGTTTGGAAGAAATTACCCAAAACACGAAAATCTGTCCCAAATGTAGGTTAGTTTTATCAGACAAAGACATATCTATTCTTGCAATAACAGCGGAGGGAATTTCCCTTTGGGCTTGGGAATATGGTATCCCGTTTTATAATGAGTATAAAGAGACGGGAAAAATCGTAACTCGCTTTTGTCTCGAACCTTTAGGAATCCTTTCATACTTAGCTTCTGTCGTGGCGGCTGGTGTAATTGGCAATTTAGCCTACGATTTAATTAAAGAGGCTGCCATCCGTATTATCAAAAAAATTCGTAATCACCCCAAAACAACTATAGTTATTGATCCTAAAAAAAGCGATGAAGAAAATCTCAAAATACTATTCAAATTGACCAAAATGTATGTAGACTATTATAAAACGCCTTTTGGTATTGACGGTGAATTCGCAAAAGTATTTTCAATTATTGAACTAAGCGAGCCTGGAAAGTTCCTTAGTCCCGGATTATTGTTAAAATTGGAAAAAATTTATTCCGAATCGGATTTACAATCTCTTACTTCATCTACACTTGAAACTCAAAAATTGGACTATCTCACCTACGTATACTCAATGACACATCATGTTGAGGAAAATGACAAGGTATTGAAATATCTCTCTACGAGTCAATTCACTGAGGCCAATAATCTTTTATCTAAAGGCAAAGATGGTCAAGCTCGACTTGCCAAAGAGGGAACGACTTTACTTCATGGTGTATATAACGTCAGTAGAGATAGGTATACCAGAGGTATGAACTTTGCTGTTGAGCTTATTGAGAACAGTATTATGGCCCTTCAACACATACCTAATGCTAGGTTATCCATTAATATCGCTGGCAATGAGTGTACGATAGAAGATAATGGACCAGGAATGTCTCCTTACATACTATTTGATGTTTTGCTTCTCCCTGAGAGGGAAGGATGGATTAAATACGGAATACTAAAAGAGAATGAGGTCTCTTCATCAAGTACAGGTGTAGGTTTCGTTACAAGCCTACTATGGTGTGATAAAGTTATCGTTGAGAGCAAAGCAGCTGAGACCGAGATGATTGCCATTGAGATTTTAATCAAGAATATGAACGATATCCAGTTATTTAGACGTCCGAATTCAGGACTAAAACTTAACCAAGGAACAAAAATCTATTTACATTTATGTGAGCCGCCTCGCATGCATAGCTTTAGTACAGGTCCAATATCAAAGGTGGGTTATCAAGAAGATTTAGCTAAGTCATTAATCATGTTAATCCGAAGTTATTGTGGTTTGGTGGAAAACCGTATTGCTGTCTACCTCAATGGCGAGCTAGTAAATGACGAACACAAGAGAGGGATTGGTCCCAACCAGGTATCGGTCAAATTTTCCGAACGTTTTAGAGAAATGGATAATTTTATAAATAAAGATTTACTAGATATTCCTATCTACTTTGCACAATTACCTGAAAGTACCAATATGATTGATTATTATTCACAAAACATTTACGATCACAAGGGCTTCAAAGCAGTTGTGGAGTATTATCATTATGGACTATTCCAGTTTTATACCATTCTTTCTGATCAGACAGAAATCGCAGGACATAAAATTGAAATTTCCGATTATCAAAAATATCGACTTAATCATCTAATAATTCGTGTCTTTTTACCTGGGCATTTCCCATTATTAATTGGAAGGCAAGGGCTTCCGATGATGTCAGAATATTACATTATTAAACAAATACTATCACTTATTTTCCCAAAGGCCTAATTTTACAAAAATGCTAACACAGAAATGGAAAGCTTTGGTATCTTGCCCGGTTTACTTCGTACAACAAACCGTATGTGTTCGCTCGGGTACTCGCTCAGGTCTGCGATTTGAGTTGCTTTTTTGTTGGAAGAGGAAGCAACTCAAATCGCAGACCCAATTGACCGCAGATATTGTATTTTCTTGTTGATTTGTACTTTTGTATTATTGTATTATGTGAGATGCGGTCAACTGCACATACTGTCGCCGTTAGTCGAAAGAAGCGTGCCGAAGATTGTGATATGATACGCCGCTCGTCCGTGAGCGGCTTAAGCTTTATATAAGGATAATTATTTTGGAAATAATAAAAGGTTCCGAATGGCGAAAATGGGATTTGCATGCACATACACCAAATGATTTAGAATGGAATAACAAACCAGATTTATCAACGAAAGAATTAAGGCAAGATTTTTCAAGAAAATATATCTCATTTGCAAAAAAAAATGAAATTTCTGTAATCGGAATAACGGATCATAATTTTTGTGATAATTTAGAATCTTCTTTGTTACCATATATCATAGATGAAGCTAAAAAAGAAAATATTACGATATTACCTGGTTTTGAGATAACAGCAAAAGATGGAAGTGGAATACATTTATTGATAATATTTCCAGAAAATACAGATTTAACCAAAATAAAAAAGATTGTTGATAGATTATTTAATATTGGAAATGATAATAGTTTAAATAATAAGGCAATTCATGTATGTGATAAAACTATAGATGAAATTAATAAAATTATTATTGAATCAAAGAGTCAAGCAATTTATATATTTGCTCATGCAGATAGAGATAATGGTATTCTTGATAAAGGAACTATTACTGGGGAAAGAAGAGTACAAGAATGGCAAAAAGATTTTATTAGAATTTGTCAATTATCAAAATCTCCAAATGAATTTTCAGAAAGTTGTTTTATTTCTAAAGTGGTTAATAAAATTGATGAGCATTATAAAAAAGATATGGTTTATATTATTGCATCAGATTGTAGAAGCATTTCAACAACAGGAAATGAAGATGGACGAAATTATTTAGGCGAGAAATTTACATGGATAAAAGCTGATGCAACTTTTGAAGGTCTAAAACAGATTCTTCATGAGCCAGAAAGTAGAGTGCGTATTCAACAAGATAAACCAGAGAGAAAAAATGATTACCAAGTTATAAAAAGAGTCAGATTTCTCGATACCAGAACAAAGAAAGAATTTTCTGATGAATGGATCAACTTAAATCATAATCTAAATTCAATCATTGGCGGTAAATCATCAGGTAAGTCTCTATTATTGTATCATATAGCTAAGACAATCGATCCTGATAGAATTAATGAAATTAATAAAGATAAGGTATATCAAAATATTGCATATACATTAGAAAATGATCCAAATTTTAATTTTGAAATAGAATGGAATGATGGTGAGAAATATTGCTTAAAAGATGCTAATCGTAGATCAAGTCCGATTACTTATATTCCGCAGCTCTATTTAAACAGATTAGCAGATGCAGATGATAAAAAAAAAGAGTTAAATGCCCTAATAGAGGATATGCTAAGAGATTCTCATAGTGATTACAAAGAATTTAGAGAAGCTATTTCTGTTGAAATTTCTGAAACTAGAGATAATCTTAACAAGTCAATTAGTGAATATTTTAGAATACATGATAATTTAATTCAGAAGCAAAAAGAATTAAAGGAGCTTGGCGATAGGAAAGCTATTGAAAATGCCGTTAAAGAAATTGATGGAAATATTCTTATTTTAAGAAAAGAATCAGAATTTTCAGAAGATGAAGAGAAAGAATATAAAGTATTAATCGATAAAAAAGAAAAAACAGTAACTGATTTAACGCAACAAGAGAAATATATAAAATCTTTAAACGATTTGCAAAATAGATTAAATGATTATATTAAAAATATTAAAGGCACATTGCACATAGATATTTTTGACAAAGTCATTAAAAATGATTTAACATTAACTGATGATATAAAAAATAATTTAAATTCTTTATTTGATTTAATACTCATTGATTTAATTAAATCTGGATCTGAAAGTATCAATAAACATTTTAAATTAATGAAAACTGAAAATGAAAAAAGAGAGAAACTTTTAACAGAAAAAGAAGAAATTGAAGATAAACTCAAACCATATCAAGCAAAGGTCAGCAATCAAGAATTGTTTAGTGAATTAGATAAACGAAAAAAAGAAGAGCAAATAAAATTAAATGCTATTATTCAAAAAGAAAAAGAAATTGAAGAATTGAAAAAGCAAAAAAATTATGATTTGTTTTTTAGATATTATCAAGATTTATTTAATTCTTATAATAAAATTATTGAAAAAAATTCTTTGTATAGCGATATACGTGACACTGAAAATTTGAAATTATCCTCTACTATTCATTTTAATAATGATAAATTTTTTGATAACTTTTCTAATAAAATAAATAAAAGAGCTGGATTAAGCAATCAATTTGAAAATATATTTGATTATAATAACAACTTCATCTTTAATACAGAAAATCATATTAATAATATCAAATTAATTATAACTAATGTTTTAGAAGATAAAGTCAAAATTAATAGTTCTTATCAAGTAAAGGATATAATTATTGCATTATTAGATGATTATTTCTACATTGATTATAATTTAATCCAAGATTCTGATGATTTATTAAAAATGTCTCCAGGTAAAAGAGGGATTATATTATTCCAATTATTTTTACATTTAAGTAAATCTACTGATCCTATTTTAATTGATCAACCAGAAGATAATTTAGATAATCGAACTGTTTATAACGAATTAAATGATTTTATTAAAACTAAAAAGAGTAAACGTCAAATTATTATAGTTTCACATAATCCCAATTTAGTTGTATCTACAGATTCAGAAAATGTTATTGTTGCAAATCAAGATGGTCAAAATAAATCAGGTAAAAATAAGAATTATAAATTTGAATATATAAATGGATCTTTAGAAAATTCTTTTGTAAATGATACAGAAATTGGAATATTATATCAAAAAGGTATAAGAGAACATGTTTGTGAAATATTAGAAGGCGGAAAGGAAGCATTTGCTAAAAGGGAAAAGAAATATGGTTTTACCTAGAAAAGGAATCAACCTACGGCGTCCGTGCCTTCGGTTGATGTTCTTAATACAGTTTCGGCACGCTTCCATCGACTAACGCCGATATATCTCCGCTCCCGATGGTCGCTACGCCCTACGGGGTCATTTTTTTGTTTTGCTGCTGCGCTTCGCTCGCTTTTTCGCAAACAAAAAAACGACATATATCTGCGGAACGTTAGTCGAAATTAACCGCTTGAGATTTTAAAATTCAAAAATATTTTAACTAGTCTAAATTATAGATTAAAGATTGTTTGTACAGTCTTAAAATTTTATTTATATAGGAGATTTTGACATGAAAAGTCAAAGTGTTTTTAAATTATTACTATTATTTATAATTATAATTCTTGTTGCCAGTCTACAGTTTATAAGTGTTAGTTGTGTTACTCAAGCTACAACTACTACTACGGTTCAGTCAACCTATAAAATATCAGGAAGTTTGAATTGTAATTATTCTCCAGCATATAATAAAAATGTTTATTTAGGGTTATTTAATGCAGGGTCTAAAGATTTTACTATAACTCCTATATATGGAGCATCGACTATATTAAATACATCAGGTAAAGGAAATTATTTAAAAGAAGGTATTATATCAGGAACTTATGCATGTGCCGTATTTGTTGATATTAATAATAATGGTAAATTAGATACAGGAGATTATGTTACTTACAAAACAAGCGGAATTACAACTAGCGGAGGTGGCGTTGATATAATAATAAATGGTGATTATACTTTAAATATTGATACTAATATGTGGTGCACTTATTAGTTAAGTATGACTGATTTATAAAATCTACAATATATTGAAAGGTTTTATCTTTAATCAAGCGGTCAACTTCAACTAACAGCAAGTTAGCGGTTACACTCGAGTACTCGCTCCACCCAAATTGCCGACAAATTATTAATATTTTTGCTAAATTGTTGATATTTTTGAGAAAGTTTTATATAATAAAAGTGATTAGTAGCAAGTCGGTAACTTCGCTAACTTACGAAACGTTATGCGACATTTTTGGGCTTAATCAAGTATTTTTGACAACAACCTAAGAGAAAATATATGAATAACGAAAAAACAATAGAATTAAAGGAATTAATTAAGGAACAGTATAGCAATATTGTAGGAATTGTAGTATTAAAAAATGATAGAATTATTTTTGAAAATTATTTTAACGGATATAATCGAAATGATACTGTTCATGTAGCATCTGTTACTAAAAGTATATTATCTGCTCTTATTGGTATAGCTGTTGATAAAGGATATATTAAAAGTATAGAGCAAAATATTTTGGATTATTTTCTGGATTACAAGACCAAAAGGGGCGAAAATACAATACAGAAAATCACTATAAAAAATTTACTGACGATGACAGCCCCATATAAGTACAAATATGAGCCATACACAAAGGTATATTCCAGTGATGACTGGACAAAAGCCGTATTAGATTTGTTAGGTGGTAAAGGCAAAATAGGAGTGTTTAAATATACTACTGTCGGTATACAACTCTTATCAGGAATTATCGCAAATGCAACAGGTCAACGAGTACTTGATTTTGCCACAGAAAACTTGTTTAAGCCACTTGATATAAAAGCACCTCATAATGTAAAAATCAACAATAAAGAGGAGCATTTTGCCTTCCTTAAAAATAAAGATGTTAGTGGTTGGGTTATAGATCCCAAAGGTATTAACACCGCAGGATGGGGGCTTGCCTTATCTACAAATGATATGGCAAAAATCGGTCAGTTATATTTAAACAAGGGCAAATGGAACAGCAAGCGAATTTTATCTTCAAAATGGATTGAGGATAGCACCAAAGAGCACAGTAGATGGGGAGAGTTGCCATATGGTTATTTATGGTGGATTATTGATGGCGATGACAATATTAACTATGCGGCTTTGGGTGACGGTGGAAATGTGATTTTTGTATCACCTGGAAATAAGATGGTAATTGCCATTACATCTCGGTTTATGCCACGAGCTAAGGACAGAATTAAATTGATTAAAAAAAATATTATGCCAATATTTAACGACGATTTAAGATAAAGAAGGTGGTGGTGGTTTGAATATGCCCAAAAACGATCGCACAACACGATATATTACTCCGTTCGGAGTACCTCACTACGCCCTTCGGGGACATTTTTCCTGCGCTCCGTTGGTGCTCGGAAAAAAGTCTCATATATCGAAAACTTTATCGGCAATTCGACCGCAAAGACGTGTATACAAAACTGGAGAGTGCAAATCATGTTACAATTAGAAAGTGACAAAATTGAAGACTACCTTCAAGAAACTGAAATCATAAATTTTTCCAACCAAAGCATTCAAAAGATTTCAAAACAGTTTGATAAATATTCACATGATGAAATTTTATTAGTTAAACATATTTATGAATATGTGAGAGATAACATTTCACATTCATTTGATATACCTGAACTTAAAAAAGTCACGTGCATTGCATCAGATGTTTTGGAGAATGGAGAAGGTATTTGTTTTGCAAAAGCACATTTGTTAGCAGCTTTATTACGTTCAAAAAATATCCCGACAGGTTTCACATATCAAAAAGTATATGACGAAGAGGATAAGTGCTTTTTTCTTCATGGATTAAATACCGTCTATTTAAAATCGATTAATAAATGGATAAGATTAGATGCTAGAGGTAATAATAAAAAGAAAAATATTAAAGCAGAATTTAGCATTGACCATGAAATACTTGCATACCCCGTAAGAAAAGAATTTGGAGAAGATCTTTTTCCTGTAGTTAGTATTAATCCAGATATAAGAGCTATAAATTGTTTAAAACAAAGTTTAAATAGAGAACAAGTTTATAATAATGCAAAAATATAACTTATTGTAAAATGCGGTCGAACAGCCGATAACAAAGCTTACCCGTCTATGAGAAAAGTCAAGAACTTTTTAAAAAGTTATCATATTCTTTAATTTTTTTTAGATGATTATTTTCGTCTCTCCAATAATGGTATTTTTCTTTTTTTAACATTTGAAATATTTCAGAAATAACTTTTCTACGAACTTAAAAGTATTTGTAGAAGCTTCAACAATAACATAAATTTCTAAAGTTAAGAAGAGAATAAAATTGCTTTAATGACTCTTCAGAAAAATTGAAACTTAAAGATTTTTTAGTTCCATCGTGACATATGAAACA